>JALUDK010000289.1 GCA_027044005.1 Acidilobaceae archaeon
TCCGCGGGGGCAGGATAGTGGAGGTCGACCCCCTCGAGGGGGAGCCGGGCCGGGTAGAGGTCGAGGGCGTGGGTAGGCTGGAGTACTTCCCAACCGACGGCCTCAGGAGCCTGCTGGAGACCCACTCATGGATGGAGGAGCTAGTGGAGTACACCCTCCGCTGGCCAGGCCATATAGACACCATGAAGAGGCTCAAAGCCCTTGGACTACTCTCGGAATCCCAGGTCAGGAGCAACGGGTGCCTAGTCCAGGCTAGAGGCTTCCTAGCAGGGCTACTCAAGAAGAGGTACGGCAGTGTCAGGGACATGCTAGTGATGATAGTCAAGGCCACTGGGGACAGAGTGGCGGAGGCTAGGGTAGTGGTAAGGGCCGACGAGGAGTGGAGTGCAATGGCAAAAGCAACCGGAGGCTTCCAGGCAGCAGTGGCGCACCTAATGCTGGAGGGCACGATAAGCGGCAGGGGGCTCATGTACCCCGAGCACCTGGCTGAGATGCAGGGAGTCCCCGAGAGGATCCTAGAGGAGCTGGGCAGGATGGGTGTAAGGGTGTCTATAGACTAAGGGGCTAAACCCCGGCAATACTAGCCCTACAGGGGGCCTGGATGTGTACGCTATAGAGGCTGAGGGGCTTGAGAAGGAGTACAGGATAGGGCTCCTATCAAAGAGGAGGGTGAAGGCTCTACGAGGCGTGTCACTGAGGATACAGAAGGGAACCCTATACTCCCTGCTAGGCCCCAACGGCGCCGGGAAGACCACGCTTGTGAAGATACTGGCGACACTACTCATACCCGACGCCGGGTGGGCCAGAGTCGCCGGGTTCGACGTTGCAAGGGAGGCGGTCGAGGTTAGGAAGAGGGTGGGCGTGGTGCTCGGGGGCGAGAGGGCCCTATACTGGAGGCTAACCGGCTGGAGCAACCTCTGGTTCTTCAGCCAGCTCTACGGCATACCCCCGTCCGAGGCCAGGAGGAGGATAAGGGAGCTGATAGAGCTTGTAGGCCTCCAGGGCTGGGAGCACGTTAGGGTGGAGAACTACTCCAAGGGCATGAAGCAAAGGCTCCACATAGCCCGGGGCCTCCTCAACGACCCCGAGGTCCTGCTACTAGACGAGCCGACGATAGGCCTAGACCCCGCTGCGGCCAGGGAGGTGCGGAGGCTCATCAGGAGGATCGTGGCAGAGGGGAGGACAGTACTCTTAACAACCCACTACATGGGAGAGGCGGAGGAGCTCTCGGACAGGATAGGGATAATCTCCAAGGGCAGGATCATAGCGGAGGGCAGCCCGGGCGAGGTGAAGAAGATAATAGGGGGCAGGATGGTCCTCGTCAGCCTCACCGGGCCCCCAGGGGAGGCCTCCAGGCTAGCGTCACTACTAGGCGCCAGGGCTAGGAGTATAGATGGGGTGACAACGATAGAGGCGGTAGTTGAGGATGAGGAGGAGTTCATAGACAAGGTCCTAGGGGAGGCCCTCAGGAGGGGGCTACGGGTCAGGAGGGTGGAGGTCAGGGAGCCCAGCCTCGAGGAGGCATTTATAAAACTCACCGGTGGATCACAGTGAACATAGTATACCATGCAAGGGTCATAAAGGCGGTCGCGGTCAGGGACTTCAAGATAAGGATAACGTACATACCATGGATAATGAACAGCCTCCTCCAGCCCATAGCATGGACCCTCATACTGGTATACGCCTACAGGAGCATAATGGGCCCCGGCTCCAGCGAGGCCCTCGCCGCCCACGGCTGGGCCGGGGACCCCGTGGGATTCCTAATCCTAGGCCAGGTCCTACTCAGCCTATTCAATGCCCTGAACTGGAGGGCCGGGATGGCGATCCAGAGGGAGAGGTGGTACGGCACACTAGAGCTGATCCTCCAGGCCCCAGCCAGCAGGATAGCAGTGCTAGCGGGATCCAGCCTCTTCGGCCTGGTAGATGCGGGTTGGGCCTCATTCCTATCCGCCCTCGCGGTGATAGTGCTGACCGGGGCGTCCTTCAACGTGGCAGACCCCCTGGCGGCGGTGGCTAGCATACTCCTAGCAGCGGTGGGAGCCCTATCCATGGGCGTCGGCCTGGCCGGTCTCTATGTGTTGACAAGGTCGGCGGGTCCTATAGCAGTGGCTATACAGCACCCCACGAGGTTCTTCACCGGCTCCTCCTTCCCCCTAACGATACTCCCGGCGGCACTCCAGTACGTGGGCTACGCTATCCCCCTAACCTACGGCCTCGAGGCGGTTAGGAGGACCATGCTCCAGGGGGCAGGGCTGGTCGACGTGGAGCCCCTCCTCTACAGGCTGCTCCTGCTCAGCATCGCATCTACAATGCTTGGGGTAGCTATGGTTAGGTGGGCTGAGGGGGTGGCTAGGAGGAATGGGTGGCTACACACCTTCTAAGCTACAAGTGCTCCGGGCCAGCCTCTCTGCCTACGCCAGGGACGTGCTGGCCCTCTACTCAGCCTGGGGCTTCATACTGGTCAGGCTCAGCGTACCGGTCTTCATGGTAGCGACGGCGTGGGCCCTCTCCAAGATCGCCTCCCCCAGCGGGTTGGTCGCCAGCCTGGGCTA
>JALUDK010000290.1 GCA_027044005.1 Acidilobaceae archaeon
CTGGGGCTCCCGGGTGTGGGGACCGCTGGCTATCTCCAGCGTCTTCTCTCGCCTGTCCAGGGTGCCCTTAGCGTCGCTCTTCTCGGCGGATAGCGACTCCTTGAGCTTCCTGAGGTGGTTCATGCCCTGGGTGTACCCCCTCTCGGAGACCTCGCCGCTGAAGTATAGCATCTGTAGGTTCGCTATCGCGCTGGCGATGTGGAGTAGCTCATCGTCTATCTTGGCTATCCTGGACTTTACCTCCTTCTTCACGTTGTCGGCGCTTATCTTCAGCTTCTTTATCTCCTCGGACAGCTTCCTCTTCATACCGTCGACGACCTCTGCTGGTATGTCCCCGCTGCTCGCTATGTTCTCGAGCGCCTTCCTCCTCCTGTAGGCCCTGTCTAGGCCCTCGATAACCTTCATGGCGTTGTACTTCCACTCGGGGACCACGACCAGCTTCCCGTCCCTCAGCCTTATCCTGTCCCCGGGTATCCTCTCCACTCCCCTGTCGACTATCTTAACCTCGACATGCTGTATATACCCATCGACGTCGCTGACGAGGCTGACCAGGGTTCCAATGTCCCTACCATACTCGTCCACAAGGCTGGATCCCACTGCGTTAGCCAGAGTCTCTATCTTAAGTGCCAACCTACCTTTCACCAGTAACACTCTACCCCGGCCCAAGAGTATTTAGGGGACATAACCCCGATAGTACTAAGCCTCAGCCTCCTTACACGGTGTCGAGCCCTACTAGGATCTAACGGTGACCACACACAATGAGCCTAGATGCCTGGGCCAGGAGGTGGAACACTCCACCCAAGAGGGACACTGTGGGCAAGAAGATTAGGGACTTCGTAAGCCCCCCGGCGCCCCTAAAGCAGCAGATAATAAACGCTACATACAAGATAAGCAGCCAGATACAGAAGCTGGACTACAGCCTAGGCAGGCTTCAGATATACGATAAGCAGCTGTTCGAGAAGGTGGTAAACGCCCTAGTTGAGGGCGACAAGACCAGGGCAACCATGTACGCGAACGAGGTCGCGGAGATAAGGAAGATGGCAAAGATAATACTAACCGTGAAGTACGCACTGGAGAGGGTAAAGATAAAGCTGGAGACCGCCCTAGTCATGGGGGACACCCACGCCAGCCTAGCCCCAGCAATAGTCGCGCTCAAGCAGGTAGCCCACTACATGAAGGGCATGATGCCCGACGTCTACACAGAGCTAGTAGAGATAGACCAGGCGCTACAGGAGAGCATGATGCAGGCAACCACGAGCGTACCCGTAACCCTAGACGCGAACATCGTGACAGAGGAGGCACAGAAGATACTGAGGGACGCAAGCATAGTAGCGGAGCAGAGGCTACGCCAGCAGTTCCCAGACCTGCCAAGCTTCGAGCACACAGCACCAGCAAGCACCCATGCACCCGGGGCTACCATAGAGGAGGGCAAGTAGCCCGGGGGGCTCCTCCTCCATCCCCCGTTACACTCCAGTTTCTAGGCACCCTATTCAACCTAGACTATCCAGCTCCACGCCAATCTCCGTAGCAGCATGGATGATCTCGTAGCTAAAGCCGTTGAAGCTCCCGCCCTCGATAGCCCTGTAAATCTCCTCGTGCATACTATCCAACAACGCCCCGAGCCTAGCTACCGTACCACTACTAGGCATCTTCCCACAGGTGAAGGGCCTACCCCAGCGATAGGCCGGAGGGCATCTCGAGCCCCTTCGCACTATACAGTGTAAGCACGTGGCCCCGCAGGTCCTCGAAGTAGACTCCATGCAGGTGTATCGTAAGGTAGTAGTACACAGCTGTATCGGGCTTCCCCTCCTTTAGCATCGAGGGACTACAGTTGAACTGCTCTAGAACCCGCTTCGCATTCCCAAGGACTATCGGAGCATCCCTTAGGAGCGCAACATCCTCGCCAGCCTCCAAGAGGGAGGCACTGGCTATGATATCTAGGCGCACCCTGGCATCGTGGTATGAGAAGGCTAGGGCTATAACCAAGATAATAAGGGCAACCAGGACTAGGCCTGCTACTCGCCTACCTAATAAGCCACCATTCAACCCTAGCCCCGCCCAGCCAGGATTACGGATGCGCGCATTATACCCTTTTATACAGAGCCATCAAAGAGCGTGGCGATCGTAGCAGGCCCTAGACCCGGTTGAGGGAATGCTGCCTATGCCAGGATCATCCTGATACCGACTATAGCCAGTACAACCCCTATAACTATTCTAAGGTGTCTCGCGTTCATCCTCAGAGCTATCCGTGGGCCGACCATGGCTCCTACTACCGCTCCTAGTGCGAAGGGGATGGCTATACTATACACAATCTCCCCGCTCATATGGTGTCTTACCGCAGCCGCTATTGCAGCCATCGTCATAGAGTACATGGACGTGGCTACAGCCTCGTGTATCCCCATACCCAACCCACTAATCATCAGGGGGACTAAGAGCGCCCCGCCCCCGGTGCCTGTTAGGCCTGCTACGAGGCCTACTACTATGCCTGCCAGTGCAACCAGCAGGGGATTGCCCCTGCGCTTCTGTGGCGGGCTGGATGGCTGTCGTAGGG
>JALUDK010000291.1 GCA_027044005.1 Acidilobaceae archaeon
CTACACCAGCATAACCTCCATGGGGGTCGAGGTGGGCTTCAACACGCTAGTAACAGGCTTCAAGATAGAGCCCAGGAGGCCACTAGGCGTCGAGGGGGAGCCCTTCCCATGGCAGGACTCCAGGGTATCCGGGGTAGAGACTAGCAGGGGCACAATACACGCTAGGAAGAAGGTGATAGCCGCTCTAGGGGCCTGGTCCAGCAAGGTCCTCAACCCAATCGGGGTGGACTCATACACGAGGCCAAAGAAGAGGCAGGTATTCAGCGTGAGGGCAGAGGGGCCACTGGCAAAGACACTACACGCCAGGGGGCTTAACGAGTACAACCTGAGCCCCATGCTAGTATTCCCACGCAAAGCCTTTGCCAGGCCAGAGCCCGGGGAAGGCTCATTCTGGGTAGGGATAAGCGACCACCTAGGCAGGCCCTTCACCCTAGACGAGGACCCAGCCCCGGAGGAGCAGTTCTATACCCTAGGGATACTCCCAATCCTCAGCCTCTACCACCCCGGCTTCGAGGGGGCAGTGCCACACTCCTCCTGGGCGGGCAACTATGACATTAGCTTCGACGGCGCCCCGATAATCTATGAGCCGTACGAGAGCGACCTGGTGGTGAGCGCCGGCACAAGCGGAAGTGGGATAATGAAGGCTGACGCAATAGGGAGGATAACAGCCTCACTCGCCCTAGGCCTGGACGAGGCGGAGCTGTACGGGGGCGAGACTGTTAGGGTTGAAAGGCTCGGGCTGGAGAGGAGGCTGATAGAGCCCGAGGAGCTGGTGATATAGCGGGGTCGGTCAAGGCTAAACACCTCATAGACCAGTCCTCGGCTCCGCCTGGGGCCCTCATCCCCCCGGGTATATACGCGAGGGCCAGCCCCCCGGTATTATGACTGTACCTGGGGGTATAGACCCGTGGAGCGTGTATCGTTTAAACCCCCTCACGCTACTACGAGCATAGGTGCCTCCTAGCATGGTGGACCTGGACAGCCTCCAGGTTATAAGGAACAGTGTGGAGGAGTTCGCCTCCGAGCTAGAGCCCTACGCCCAGTTAATAGACAGGGAGAACAGGGTCCCAGACGATATACTAGCTAGGGTAGCTGAGATGGGCTACTTCGCCCTCAGGGTCCCCGAGGAGTACGGGGGCCCTGGCCTCAGCCTCCTCGAGAGCGTGGTTGTGGTTGAGGAGCTGGCCAGGGTCAGCAGCGCCGTGGCCATAATGGCCACTGTCAGCGGCAGCATGGTACCATACCCCCTAGTCCACTACGCCAGCGAGGACCTCAAGAGGGAGTACCTAGGCAGGCTTGCAGAGGGCAAGATAGGCGCCTTCGCCCTCACAGAGCCCTGCTGCGGAAGCGACGCCGCGGCACTGATGACCAGAGCCACGCTGGAGGGCGGGGAGTACGTTGTCGATGGGGAGAAGGTCTTCATCACCAACGCTCCCTATGCAGACTTCTTCATAGTCGCCGCGAGGACGGGGAGGCCGGAGGACAGGCACAGGGGCATATCACTCCTCGTAGTAGACAAGGGGCCCTGCGTCGAGGTGTCAAAGCTTGAGATGATGGGCTATAGGGGGAGCGGGACCAGCCTTGTTAGGTTCAACGAGTGCAGGGTACCCAAGGAGAACATGATAGGAGAGCCCAACACTGGGTTCAAGAAAGTCATGATGACGCTGAACGAGGGCAGGATCACCACTTCAGCCACAGGCCTAGGAATAATGCAGGCCGCATTCGATGATGCGCTGGAGTATGCTAGGCAGAGGGAGAGCATGGGCAAGCCACTGGTGGAACACCAGATGGTCCAGTATATGCTGGCGGAGATGAAGGTCCTACTAGAGACGTCCAGGCTCCTAGTATACACCGCAGCGGAGAAGCTAGACGAGGGGGCAGAGGACCTGCCCCTGTACTCAAGCATGGCCAAGCTCCACACAGCAAAGGCGGGGGTAGACCTGGTTAGGATGGCCATGCAGATACTAGGCGGTACCGGCTACAGTAAGGACAGCAGGGTGGAGAGGCTCTACAGGGACATAAAGATGATCGAGATCGGTGACGGGACCAACGAGGTCCAGAGGATGGTCATAGTTAAGAGCCTGCTGGGCAAGATAAGGGTCCAGTAGTGTACAAGCGTTCCCAGGCCAACCCCGTCCAGCCCACCTTTATACACTGGGAACAGCATTCCTGTAGAGAAATATTTATTAACGCCGGGAACATACGTTTGGAAAGATAGCTTTAAACATAAAGGGAAAGCAACCAACTTTTAAAAGAAACCTATATATTTTAATGGATGAAGCAAGCTATTATAACCCATATTTACATATACTGTCAAGGTGCCAGATCCGTGGAGGTCCTAGGAAGCAGGGACATCCTCAACCTAGACAGAGCCCTAGGCCTATACAGGGTCATCGACGAGGATGGGAACCCCGTGGCGGGGGAGCCCAGTCTACCCGACAAGCTCCTACTTGACATGTACACATACATGATAAGGGCGAGGATACTCGACGGGTGGCTCCTCAAACTCCAGAGGATGGGCAGAGTAGCACTCCACGCCCCCAACAAGGGCCAGGAGGCATCAGCTGTGGGGGCAACCCTAGCCCTAAAGAGGGAGGACTGGCTCTTCCCCAGCTACAGGGAGCTGGGAGCCCTCCTAGTAAGGGGCATGACAGAGGAGGAGATCCTGGATAGGGCACTGACCACAATAGACGACCCCCTGAAGGGCAGCGACTTCGCGATATACGGCCATAGGAAGTACAATATAGTCCCAGCACCAGTCCCGGTAGCCAACCAGATCCCCCACGCTGTGGGCGCTGCGCTAGCCGCAAAGATCATGGGAGACAAGATCGTGACCATGACATTCTTCGGCGACGGCTCAACAAGCAGGGGCGACTTCCACGCAGGCCTGAACTTCGCAGGCGTATTCAAGGCACCCGTAGTCTTCGTGAACCAGAACAACCAGTGGGCAATATCAGTACCCCTCAAGAGGCAAACCGCGGCGCCAACAATTGCAGTCAAGGGGATAGCATACGGCGTCCCAGGCATCAGGGTCGACGGGAACGATGTGATAGCAGTCTACACAGTAGCGAGGGAGGCGGTAGAGAGGGCCAGGAGCGGCGAGGGGCCCACACTCATAGAGGCAGTAACCTACAGGCTAGGCCCCCACACCACTGCCGACGACCCAACGAGGTACAGGGGCGAAGAGGAGGTCAAGGAGTGGGAGAGGCGTGAGCCCCTCAGGAGGATGAGGAGGTACCTCATCTCCAGGGGTCTGCTAACAGAGGAGGAGGACAAGGCGCTATGGAGCGAGTGGGAGAAGAGGATAGAGGAGACCGTGGTCAAAGTGCTGGAGAAGCCGCCGCTACCGCCTGAGGTCATACTAGAAGACGTCTACGAGGAGCCGCCATGGAACCTGAAGGAGCAGATGAAGGAGCTCAGGGAGAGTATAAGGCTACTCAAGGAGCTCGGCATCGAGCTAGAGTAGCTGGGGGGTGGCAGCGGTGCCGGTCATGAACATGGTGCAGGCCCTAAACCAGGCCCTCAGGGAGGAGATGGCCAGGGACCCAAGGGTAGTGGTGCTGGGAGAGGACGTCGGCAGGAGGGGAGGCGTGTTCCTCGTAACAGAGGGGCTCATCGACGAGTTCGGAGAGATGAGGGTGATCGACACCCCACTAAGCGAGATGGGCATAATCGGGGTCGCAATAGGCATGGCCCTCTACGGGCTAAGGCCCGTTGCTGAGATACAGTTCATAGACTTCGTATACGAGGCGTTCGACCAGATCGTCAGCAACATGGCTAAGATAAGGTACAGGACCGGGGGCATGTACAGCGTACCCATGGTACTCAGGAGCCCCTGCTGCGGCGGCATAAGGGGAGGAATGCACCACAGCCAGAGCCCCGAGGCATACTTCATGCACACGGCAGGGCTAATCACCGTGATGCCCTCAACACCATACGACGCCAAGGGCCTGCTCAAGGCATCCATAAGGAGCAACGACCCCGTAATCTTCCTAGAGCCAAAGAGCATCTACAGGACCATAAAGGAGGAGGTACCAGACAGGGACTACACAGTCCCCCTAGGCAAGGCGAGGCTAGTCAGGGAGGGTAACGACGTGACCATAGTCACATGGGGCGCCATGGTGTACCAGTCACTGGAGGCAGCAAAGCTAGTCGAGGAGAAGCACGGGTGGAGCGTAGAGGTGATAGACCTCAGAACCCTATTCCCCTACGACAAGGACGCCATAATCGAGAGCCTAGAGAAGACGGAGAGGCTAGTAATAGTACACGAAGCCCCCAAGACCGCCGGCCCAGGGGCCGAGATAGCGGCCTACATAGCGGAGAACCACATAGAACTACTCAGGGGCCCGATAGCCAGGGTAACAGGCTTCGACACTCCATTCCCGCTAGTACACGAGAAGCTATACATGCCAAACATAGCAAGGATATACATGGCCCTCAAGAAGGTCATGCAGTACTAGCCCAGGGGGTGGATGCGGTGCCGGTAGTGCAGGTAAAGCTACCAGACATAGGAGAGGGGATAGCTGAGGGCGAGATCGTAAGGTGGCTAGTCAAGGAGGGCGACACAGTCAAGAGGTTCCAGCCAATAGTAGAGGTCCTGACCGCTAAGGCAACGGTAGAGATACCATCACCCTACACAGGCAAGATACGCAAGCTACTAGCATCAGAGGGAGACACAGTCAGGGTAGGCCAGCCAATAGCAGAGATCGAGACCGACACGGCAGGACCCGTTAAGGAGGAGAAGGAGGAGAGGCCAGAAGAGCCCCGGAAAGAGGAGGCTAGTGGACAGCCTAGACCACAGCTAGAGGCCACACCGATAGAAACACAAGCAGGCCAGGCAGGCATAGCTAGGGTCAAAGCGCCGCCCAGCGTGAGGATACTGGCGAGGAAGCTGGGGGTGGACCTCTCCAAGGTTAAGGGCACGGGCCCGCGGGGTGTCATAACGAAGGATGACGTGCTAGCCTACGCCGAGGCCCAGAAGAGGGAGCCCCAGCCACCAGTGCAGGTAGCAAAGGAAGCTGAAGTGGAAGAGGAGAGGATACCGCTGAGGGGAGTCAAGAAGGTCATGGCCGAGAGGATGGTTGAAGCCAAGACTAGGATACCCCACGCCTATGTCGTGGAGGAGGTAGACATAACCGAGCTACTATCAGTCAGGGAGAGGCTAAAGCCGCTGGCAGAGGAGAAGGGAGTCAAGCTAACCATACTCCCGTTCATAATGAAGGCGGCAGTGAAGGCAATACGAGAGTACCCGCTAATCAACTCCAGCCTAGACGAGGACAAGGGAGAGATAATCGTCAAGAGGACAGTTAACCTGGGATTCGCAGTGGACACCCCCCACGGCCTCATGGTACCAGTGATAAAGAACGCCAACACCAAGGGCCTCTTCCAGCTAGCCAGGGAGGTTAGAGAACTAGCAAGAAAGGCTAGGGAGGCGAAGCTGAGCCTAGACGAGGTTAGGGGGAGCACATTCTCCATATCAAACTACGGCTCCATAGGAGGCGTACTAGGGATACCAGTCATAAACCCGCCTGAAGCCGCGATACTCGGCGTGGGCAGGATCAGGAAAGAGCCAAGGATCAGGGACGGCAAGATCGAGGAGAGGAGCCTAGTATACCTAACCCTAAGCTTCGACCACAGGATACTCGAGGGGGGATACGCCACCAGGTTCCTAGTCAGGGTCAAGGAGCTACTAGAGAACCCCATACTGCTCCTAGCAGGCGAAGGGGAGCTCGAGTAGGGGTGGCCATGGTGGCGGAGAAGTACGATGTAGTAGTAATAGGCGGGGGCCCCGGAGGGTACCCGGCAGCAATAAGGGCGGCCCAGCTGGGGGCCAGGGTGGCGCTGGTCGAGGAGGACAAGCTCGGGGGAGAGTGTACGAACTACGGGTGCATACCAACCAAGGCGATCGTCAGGCCACTGGAGGCGATCCACAGGGCAACCAGCCTACCGTTCACGAAGGGCAGCCTAGAGGTTGACTTCAAGGGCCTAATGGAGTGGGTTAACGGTATAACAGGCCAGGTTTCGGGGGGTGTGGAGACCCTACTAAAGGGGTATGACGTGGAGATCCTGAGGGGCAGGGCAAGGCTATCTGGCTCGACAACGATCGAGGTTGACGGCGCGAGGATATGGGCCGACAGGATAGTTATAGCAACAGGGACAAGCCCCTCCAGCATACCTGGGGTGGGCATCGACGGGGAGATAATACACAACAACAGGACTATACTGGGGCTGAGGAGGAAGCCGGGGAGCATGCTGATCATAGGAGGCGGCTACATAGGAGTGGAGTACGCCAACGCCATGGCCAAGCTAGGGGTCGAGGTTACAATAGTCGAGATGATGCCACGCCTCCTACCAGGCATGGACAAGGACCTAGCACGAGTAGCCCAGAGGAGGCTAAAGAAGCTGGGAGTGCAGATACACACCAACACGATGGTCAAGGAGCTAAAGGCCAGCGAGAAGGGGGCAGAGGCAACTCTATCAAACGGGGGCAAGGTAGAGGCGGAGAAAGTCCTAATAGCGGTGGGGAGGAGGCCCAACACCAGGGGCATAGGCCTAGAGAACGCGGGAGTCAGCCTAGACGAGAGGGGCTACATAAAGGTGGACGAGAACATGGCCACAAGCAACCCCAGGATATACGCCAGCGGGGACGTGGCGGGTCCACCACTACTAGCCCACAAGGCATTCCTCCAGGGGGCTGTGGCGGGTGAAAACGCAGCTGGCGGAGAGGCGGTATACGAGCCCCGAGCGGTGCCAGCAGTGGTATACACGGAGCCGGAGCTCGCCTCAGTAGGCTACACGCTTGACGAGGCCAGGGAGGCGGGGTTCAACGCTGAAGAGAAGAGGTATCCCCTAGGCGGCCTGGCTATGGCTAGGATAGAGGAGGCAACCGACGGCATGGTCAAGCTAGTATACGATACAGACAGCCAGCAGCTGCTAGGCGTGCATATAGCCGCGCCCCACGCGGGAGAGATCATAGCGGGGCTAACCCTAGCACTAGAGTACGGGGCATCGCTGGAGGACCTGGCACTAACGATACACCCCCACCCCTCGATAGTAGAGGCGGTGAAAGAGGCGGCAGAGCTAGTCCTAGGGAGGCCGATACACTATATACTAAGGAGGAGGGGCTAGGCCCCGCCGGGCGGCGAGAGGAGGCCCCGGATCACCTTGATGTTCTCTTCTATAATAGTCCTAGTATCCTCGGGCAGGCTAGACCTATCCACGTACACCCTCCCATCGGGCAGGGTTGACGCCAGCCCCCGTGAGACCATGGACCTAACAGTCTCCTCGACCTCCTCCCACCCACCGACAACGTGGAGCCCCCTAACAATGAGGAACCTGTAGTACAGCTTCAGCTCCTCGAGGGTTAGAGGCCTAGCCGATAGGAGCGTTAGGGCAAGCTCCATAGAGGTCATATACCTCCTCCAGGCCACCACGCTAACACCAGGATAACGATAGTAGCCCGTAGGCTTAAGCAAGCCCCGGGCCAGTGATACCTTCAGTGAGGCTATAGCCTCCGTATAACCTCCCCGATCGAGGGCCTGCTCCACGGCTCGGCCTCAAGCATCTCCCCCACGAGGCCCCTCAGCCCCGGGTCCACGCCTCCCAGCAGGGCATCTAGCTCCCCCCGGCTCATGCCGACCCTACGACTCCCGTCCAAGACCTTGCCGGTCGAGGCCTCCAGTATCAAAACCCCGAGCTGGTACACGTCGACCCTATCCTCATACCCCAGCTTGCTAGCTCTAGCCGCAAGGTCGGCGTAGACCTGCTCCGGCGCACAGTAGCCGGGGGTACAGTGAATCCTGAGGCTAGGCCCTAGGCTAGCCCTCTCGGCCTCCTCAAGCAGGCTCCTGACACTGCTATAGTCGCCAAGCTTCAGCACACCGGAGGAGACAAGCACATTCTCAGGCTTCACATCACCGTGCACAAGCCCCCTGCTATGGAGGAACCGGAGCCCGCTAGCCACGTGGAGCGCAATACCCCTAACCAGGGACCCCCCCAGCCTAGCCCTGGGGATCCACCTCCTCAAGCTACCCCCATCAGCGTACTCATAGACAGCAACGGGCAGAACCCTCGAGTAGCCCACAACCCTGACCAGGTTCGGGTGCACAAGCCTATACAGCCAGGAGGCCTCAGGGGTCAACGGGCCCTCCCCGATGGTAGGCGGGGGCTCACCCCTCTCCAGCGCCCCTGAGAGGCCCTTGGAAACCTTCAACGCGTAGACGCCATCAGGGGAGCGGCACCTATACACGCACCCCCAACCACCACACCCCAGCAGGCAGCAGGAGGCCCCATCGAGGTTAACACCCTCCACGCTCCCGGAGACCCAGGTGGGGAGCGCCAGGGAGCCCCTACAAGCTAGGGGCAGGGGAGGAGAGGGCAGGGATAGGGGCCTAACCTCCTCCTCCGGAGGCCTCCTAGACACGGTCTCAGCCCTAGCCTCAGCCCCGGTATGCCTGGTAGCCCCGGTCCTGCTCCGGGGATAGCCGCTAGGCTGGCCCCCGCTCCATGGTTCGGCCCTATACCTGGGCCTGGTGTGTGTATAGTAGTAGCGGCTCCTCCTATGGTGGCTGTGATGCCCATGGTGCCCGGTCCAATGCCTAGTTATATGGCCCCAATGATGGGCAAGGTCCCTAGATATAGCCCTGGCAATACCCTGGACGAGCCTGGCCCCGAATGATACGCCCCTAACCAGTATGACTAGAACCAGTAGGAAGAACAGTAAGCCCAGTAGTGGTACCAGCAGTAGCCCAAAGTCGACGATGCCAGGCATAAACCTCATCAAGGCCCCAATCCGCCCCGAGCCTTTATGATAGGCCCCGGGAGCGGTAAAATAGGTGGGGTAAGAGGATTGCACCAGTGCAAAGCACCCATGCCAGAGATACTACGACTAATAGCAAGAACAGGCTACAAGGTAACCCGAAGCAGCCCCGAGGGCCTGGCAGCCTACAACCCCCAGGCCCACGGCGCACCAGTATTGGCGTGCCTAGACCCACCTGGAGTCCTAGTAGGCTGGCGCGGCAGGGTGATAAGGACGCCACGATCAGAAGCACCCTCGAGCTTCGAGGCCTGCATACTATCCCCCGGAATGGATAAGGTAGAAGGCACCG
>JALUDK010000292.1 GCA_027044005.1 Acidilobaceae archaeon
TACCAGCTATTATCCACGGCGACAAGGGTCTCCCTTGAGAGGTTCTCAGAGGCCAGGAGCTTGTACTTGCCCCCCTTCTCCCTAACAAGCCTCTTGAGGCGCCCAACGAGCCAGGGCCTATACTGGCCGGTCTTCACCCCCACTATGATCCCCCACCGCCTCGCCTCCAGGGCTTCCCCCACCTTGTACATCCTCACCTTGTAGAGCCTCTCACCCCGGGGGGTTAGGTCCTCCGCCCTCCCCTCGTAGGGGTCGAGCTTGACCACAGGCTTCAGCGTGGCCAGGTACAGGCCGAGGGGGTGGAACACGCCACCCCCCACGTAGAGGAACCCGTCCACGCTGACCCTCCTAGGGAGCCTGTAGTCGCAGCCAAGCACCTGGGCATCGCTGAAGTACGGGGCAAAGCCCCGGGGAACCACCGGCTCCAGACCATGCTCCTCCAGCAGCTTTGCCACGTGCCTGACCCTGTGTATGTGTTGGCTCGTCGTGGCGATCCCGACCCTGGCAATCCCCCTCTCCTTGAGGAGCCTTGCCGCCTCCCCGACGACCTCGTCCCCAGGCCAGTGGAGGCTGACCGCCGGGACGTAGAGGATCCTGACCCCGATCTCCCGGGGCTCCACGCTGGGGGAGGCGAGGCCGGAGGGGTAGGGGCTGTGGCCTATATGCACTATCAGGTCCGGCCTGATCGTGGCCCACAGCTGCCCGTACTGGAGGTCGCAGGCCCCATAGTTGTGGTCCATGTGCACCATCACCTCCGCCTCCAGCCCCCTCCTGGCCAGGTGTTCCTCTAGGCAGTCGAGCAGCTGGCTGGAGTACTGCTTGAGGCCGTCCGGCATCTGGATCACAACCCTCCTCGCCCCAGCCTCTATGGCGTCGATGATCCGGGGCAAGTCTATGTTGTACGGTATATCCCCGCAGGCCAACCCCTCCTACCACCCACAACACTAGGCCCCACGCCAGGGGATATATCGGTGCATAACAACACCACAATCAGAGGGGCACGGGGGTGCGGCTGGTACTGGTAGAGCACATGGAGGAGGCCGTGACCAGGTGGGTGCTAGAGGAGTACAAGGAGGCCGAGAGGGTAGCGAGGGAGGCGGGATTCAGGCTCATAGTAGCAGGGCTGGAGAACCCCCTCCACAGGGCCCAGCTACAGGCCCACGGGCTGGAGGTATGGGAGGCACACTCCTGGGAGGTATGCGACTATCCGAAGGCGATAGTACTCGATATGTGGACAAGCAGGGACCTACAGCCCTGGGAGGCAGAGGTGGCGGAGTGCTTCATAGTCGGGGGCATAATGGGAGACCACCCTCCAAGGAGGAGGGGGCTGATGCTAACCCGCCACTTCGACTGGGCAGCAACCAGGAGACTAGGCCCGGGGCAGCTAAGCGTGGACGGCGCAGTCAAGGTCCTAGTGCAGGTTGCAGGGGGCAGGAGGCTGGAGGAGCTGGAGATGGCGGAGTCCCCCACGATAGAGGTTGAGACCCCACTAGGCAGGATAGAGGTTACCCTACCCTTTACATACCCCACACGCGGTGGGAGGCCGTGGATAAGCGGGGGCCTAGCCAGACTACTAGCCTCAGGGGTTGTGTGGGACGAGGACTAGGCCTCTTCTATGCCGGGCGCCTCCTCCCTCTCCGCTGTGTACTCGGCAGCCATCGCCTCCAGCTCGGTCTCGATATCCTCGCTGAGGTAGGGGGCTATCAGGTATATCTTATTCTCGATGATCTTATCCTCACCAAGCATCATATTGTCGAAGCTGATGGTGAACACGGGTATCTGTCCAACAGCCTTGTCCCCAGCCCTGGCTAGGCTCCCATACTCCCTCAGCAGGTCTACCACCTCTGGCTTCAGCGGGAGCTTCAGCTCAACCTCCTTCAGGTCCTTTAGCGCTATGAAGTCGCTACTAGACGGATCCCACTCCTCCAGTGCCTTCTTAGCAACGCTCCTAACAACCTCCACCAGGTCGCCCTCAATGATCTCCTTCTCAGTTATCCTGCCCTTCTCACTCCTAAGCACCAGGACCTTGACCACTACACCCACCCACGATCCAGCCGCGGCCCCGAGTCTAGGACCGGGGGTTAAAATAGTAGCCCCAGAACTCGAGCGGGAGAGAGACTGGATGGTGAACCAGTAAATACACATGTGGCGTATACCGAACAATACGTACAGGTAACACCACCACACCCCCAGGGCGCCCAGAGGCGCACCGATGGGCTATACCCAGGCCCGCGGATAGGGCCCCCGACGCCCAAGCAGTAACACCACTAAAACCCACATCACACCCAAGGGAGAAACCCGTACTATACACGATGATAATGCATACAGTGACTGGGTTACCCATCATATAGTTATGTAGAATAATGTGATTTAGGAATTGTATCCTACCAGTGAATTATAACTATCATAATTAATATAATATATTACATATATAATTTAGGATAATATGTTATGGGGCCTGGATCCACCGCTGGCGAGGGGCGTAGATGCCAGGGAAAGAGGGAGCCAGCGGGGTCATACGTGCCTGCTCCTGAGGGGTGTCCTGG
>JALUDK010000293.1 GCA_027044005.1 Acidilobaceae archaeon
AGACCAGGGCGAATGCCTGATAGTAGACCCGGGGTCCTGCAAGGTCCTAGACCAGCTAGAGGAGATGGGATGCAATAGGATACTAGTAGTTGTAACCCACGGCCACTTCGACCACGTAGGCGGCGTGGACTGCCTGAAGGCTATAGGGGCAACACTGGCCGCACACAGGCTCGAGCCAACCATCGCAACAGCCTCTTTAGAGTTCGCGCGGGCGTGGGGAATAAATGCAGCCCCGCAGGAGTCAGGCGTGGATGTGGAGCTGGGTGACGGGGACACGCTGCAGGTGGGGAGGACGGTATTCAGGGTATACCATACGCCCGGGCACAGCCCAGACCACCTGTTACTATACAGCCCCAGCGCCGGGATAGCATTCACAGGAGACCTAATATTCAGGGGGAGCATAGGGAGGGTGGACTTGCCGGGCTCAGACCCCAGGGCTATGTCTGATAGCCTCAGGCGTGTGAAGCAGCTGATACCCGGGGACACGTTGCTATACCCGGGGCATGGGGCTGAAACAAAGATGGCCCGCGAGCTTGCTACCAACCCATACCTTACCCACGGGCTTGACTGGTTTCCCTAAGTATCCTTCGTATGTTCCTCATGTTCCTAGCGTAGAAGAGTACTATAGCAGCCCCCGTCAGGAGGCCACCTATAACCGGTACGTATGGGTTGCCTAGGCCATTCTGGATCCTCAGGATCAGGCCGATATTCAGGAGCAACCCGGGCCAGGGCTGGGGCGGGGGCGTCTTATCCAGGCTTATGCCTGCGTGGCCGTAGAGTAGTATAGCATCTATACCCATGATCACGTTGAACATGAATCCGAGGGTCAGCATGTGGGTATACATGTCGTCCACAAACACGCCAACACCCAGGCCGTGGACTGCTGCAACTACACCAGCCCCAACCAGCCAGAGGTAGGATAACACTGTATGCGCCCCCACATGCCTCTTTACCCTTGAAGGTATAGCCCTGCTACTCTTCTCAATAGCCTGTAGTAGGGCCACGCTCGAAGCCGCCAGTACTCCCCCGATAACGGTCAACAGGCCACCCAGTAGGTATTGGCCTGAGGCGACCAGCAGGATCCCTGCAGCAGACACTACGTAGGCCGCGGTGGCCCTAGCCCTAAGCCCCCGGCTCTTCACTGCTATACTCCTGCTAGGGGGTATGCCCAGGAGGAGTGGTATATCCCGGGTCTCGACTGCTATTATGGCTGATACAGGTAGTATGAGGGTGGCCATAGCTAGGTCGTAGCGGGGAAGCCCCAGCCTCCCAGCAACAATCCAGTACGCGATCAATACTATCAAAAGGATCGGGGTCACGGTGAGGAGGTAGTTATAGTGGGTGGGTGGGAGGCCTATCCAGCTCCTAGCCAGCAAGGTCCTATACGTATACACTCCCACAACCCCGAGGCCGAGCATGGCCGCCACAAGGCCCAGCGTCACGTGGCCTGATAGATACAGGGCTATTGAGGCCCAGTATAGGGCTAGGAACCCGGCTATGAACTTCTGGGGGGCGGTCCTCCTGCTCCACTCCATGGATAAGAGTGTTAGCAGCTCTGCACTGATCAGCGCGTTGGTGAAGCCGAGGATCATCAGGAACCAGTGGCCCCCGTATAGGCTGGATAGCCTGGCCAGCGGGCCCGGATTGACCCCGTTCATCGAGGCTATGAAGGCCACCCCTACAACTCCACCTATCACCAATGCAGCCAGCGCGGACGCCATGAGCGGCATAGCCCTCATGAAGGTGGAGGCTCCTTGGAACGCCTGCTGCATGCCTGAACCCCACAGTGTGCCCTGTGCCCGCGGGTTCATATACGAAAATACATATATAACCTGAAAATGCTTCAGGTAAGCACCCAGGTATTATAGCTGGCGTATAGGTGCGTATATATGGAGCCCGCGGTGGTCTTCGACGGCGTGTGGAAGAGCTACAGGACAGGTAAGGTAGTCGAGGAGGTATTAAAGGGCGTAAGCTTCTCGGTGGAGAGGGGAACCTTCACGGCCCTCGTAGGTCCTAGCGGTAGTGGTAAGAGCACGGTGATATTCCTAGCCTCCGGGATAGACGTGCCCTCCCGGGGGAGGGTAGTTGCACTGGGCGAGGAGATCTCCTCCCGGGGGGAGTCGTGGCGCAGGAGGTGGAGGCGGAGGAATATAGGGATAGTCTTCCAGTTCTTCCACCTAATCCCCACGCTTACAGCCCTAGAGAACGTGATGCTCTCAATGGAGCTGGCCGGGGTGAAGGGGGATAGGAGGAGCAGGGCCAGGGAGCTTCTCGACTTCGTAGGCCTAAGGGGCAAGGAGGATAAGTACCCCTCAGAGCTTAGTGGGGGAGAGCAGCAGAGGGTCGCAGTGGCTAGGGCTCTAGCCCATAACCCGCCCCTAGTGCTGGCTGATGAGCCCACTGCTAACCTCGACTACGAGAATAAGGTGCGCGTCGTCCAGCTCCTCAGGGAGGCTGCGGGGGATGGCAGGACGGTGGTGTTCGCCACCCACGACCCGGACCTGGTCAGAGGTGCTGATAGGGTTATACG
>JALUDK010000294.1 GCA_027044005.1 Acidilobaceae archaeon
GGGCATCCATGTTGATAGTGTATGGCTCATCCTTCACCGTGATTAGGCTGCCTCCCAGCTTGACAACCACGGCCCTACACTTCGATGCAGATCACCTCCACGCTGCGTGGCATGCTCGGGGATGATATACACCCGCTGGACTGGCCTGTGCCCCATACTGCTAGCATTATCCCCTCGTGCACTGGCGCTAGGTCCTCGAGGACCTTCACTAGGCTGGCTCCCTCGTTTAGCCTTAGCGAAGCCTCGAGGACGGTGACCCCCATCGTGTGTATTATCGCGCTGTAGACGTCTGGGCCTAGGCTCTCCTTCGCAACCCTGGGTTCTCCTAGGCTCGTGGTTCTCTGGACCTTTATCCCCACCTCGAGGCCCCTGGATATTGTGTAGTGCTCCTCGTCATTCCTGTAGACGACTAGGCCTCCCTCTGCTGCCGAGTACCTTAGAGCGTCTAGAACGTAGCCCCACTCGCCGGTGTAGTGGGGGTCGCCGTACCTGGCTAGCTCGACTAGCTCCATTGAGGATAGTGTCTCGCCGTAGTGCTTCGAGAGTGAGTGGAGTAGTGCGATGCTGGCGGAGGCGTATATCCCGGCCCTTGTTGCTACCCCCTCAGTGCCTTCTAGCTTGATGGAGGCGCATGCGCCTAGGTCCATACCCTGGAGTGTGGTCCTCCATAGCTCCCTTAGGCTCTCGTGGAGTGGGATCCCATCCACGCTTATCTCCTGCCCATCGCAGTCCTCTATGGATATGTAGTACGTGGCTGAGCCTGTCGGCGCGGCTAGGTATGGGTTCTCGCTGCCCGGTATGGGTACTCCCAGCAGTATTGCTGGTGTTTTTACTGTGATCCTCCTCCCCAAGGCTCATCTCCTGGGGAACTCTATTGCCGCGTACCCTACTACCCAGGATTTCTCTCCTGTGACGTCGCCCGAGGTCGCGTGCTTGAGTAGCCTGGGCCTCGCCCCACCTAGTTTGGAGGCGAGCTCGGCTAGTGCAGCCGCTGGGCCCGGGCCGCACATGGTTATGTGCATCTCCTCTATAACCCGGAATAGGCCCTCTGGGTCTAGGTTTAGGAGCCTCTCTATCGCTGCCATGTCCTTCTCCACCGTGATGTCATGGGGCTCGTAGTGGTTGAAGTCGGTGCTGGCCAGGAATACTAGGTCCACCCCGTTCTCGGTGATGATCCTGTATAGGGCGTTGGCCAGGTCCCGGGAGGTGTCTGGGTTCTGGAGGCCTATCACTATAGGGACTATCTTGAGGTCCTCGCCGTAGAGGTACTGTAGGAATGGTACCTGGACCTCTACAGAGTGCTCGTATAGGTGTGCATCCTCGTCGAAGCCGAACATCCTCGTATACGATACCACTAGCTTGGCGACCTCGGAGTCCACCTCAACCTCGCCCAGGGGGGTCTCCCATACCCCCTCCTTGTACACCGAGGCCATAAGACCGAGCCCCGTATGGTTAGGCCCAGCTATAACCACAACCTCGGGCTTGCCCTCCCTAGACAGCCTGTAATATGAGTGGGCCGCCACCGGCCCGCTATACATGTAGCCAGCGTGAGGCACCACGTAGCCGACGCTAGCCCTGCCCTCCCCCACGCCCTCTGGGAGCCTCCCCGGGCCCAGGGGGTGGGTGAAGCTGTCCTCTATCGCCTTCACGAGCTCCCTCCTCGTTGCAGGATAGAAGGTGCCTGCATGGGCGGGCCTTCTACGCCTCAACCCATATCCACCCACATACATATGAGCCCGGAGCCCGTCTAAATACCCGTCTAGCGCCTCCTGCTGGGCTTGGCTAGAGACTCTATAATGGACAGTGCATCCCCCACCATATCCGCGAGTTCATCCTTATTGATAACGCCAGACTTGATCTCCACGTCCACATCACCTTCACCAACCACAACCTGGGCCTCGTCATCCTTGCTCAGCCTACCGTGCATGAGCCTATTGCGGAATTGCCTGATCCTCTCGAAACCGCCCAGCCTCTTGGGGTCTAGGTCCAGCTCCCTGCAATCCTCGTCACTGACACTGCTGTCATGCCTCTTGCCTGCGCACTCTCGGAGTATCTTGTCAGCCCGCATCCACTCCGTGTCTCCAACCTTGTAGGCTCCCTCGCCCATGCTCGTTGCTAATACCCCCACTACTGCCAGCTCTCTCGCTGGCCCTAGCGCCCTGTCCGGCATACCGCTGCTGGCAAGCTTCCTTAGCGCTGCTATCATTACATCCATATTCCTGGTTGCGTGTAGCTCCTGTATAATCCTGCTGGTGAGTGTTAATGCAGCGTCCGCTAGGGGGATCCACGCTGCATTCTCCCTGATAGCGTCTTCATCCATTATCATCTCCTCGAAAGATGGCTGGGCTCTGGCCAGTGTTTCCCTGAGGGTGGCGATCTCGCGTGGCACCAGGGGTATCTGGCCACTCCTCAGGGTCCAGAGGAGGTTTCCGGAGCCGTCTATTGCCTTCTTTAGATGCCCATAAGTCCCCCTGTACCTTGGCCCTAGGCTCCTGCCTAGCCTTGCTATATCCTCTATGGGTAGGAGTCTCTCGTCTATTAGCTTCCACGCATTTATTCCCGATGCTATGGTGTTTACTAGCGAGGATGCCTCCGTCATGTCTATGAACTCGACTATGGTGTCCTGCGAGGGCCTCCCCATGACAGGGGCCATATAGATCCTGATAGGGACCTCGTATACCGAGGCTATCATGGTGCTGGCTAGGAGCGCCCCCGACACTAGCGGGTTTGTGCCGTGGGTTAGGTCTACGATAATACTATAATCCTCTATGGCTAACCGTCTCATTGTCAGGTATATCT
This sequence comes from Acidilobaceae archaeon, assembly GCA_027044005.1. Lineage (GTDB taxonomy): Archaea > Thermoproteota > Thermoprotei_A > Sulfolobales > Acidilobaceae > S012-22. The sequence continues at coordinate 2,800 of JALUDK010000294.1, forward strand.
TATTCACGAGCGAGTTGAACGTACCCCTACTCTCCCTGCTCCCCCCATACTCAACAAGGACCTTGTCCTCTCCGCTGTCTAGGCGTAGCGGGCCCGCAACCCCAGGGTGGGGCGTGGTGATGCACTCTATCCCTTGCTCTAGGAGCTCGTGTACAGAGCTGTCTACTATTGTAACATCCCTCTCTCCACGAGGAGTCCTCTTGACGAGCCTAAGGCCCCTATACCCGGATTTAGCCTCCACTAACAACTTATAATTCTCGCAGTGCCTGTCCTCGAATAGCGTCTCCGGTACTATAACAATCAGCCTATCGATATCCCCGTTGTATAGTGTTCTGAGCGCCGCTGCTCCTAGGAAGCTTGTGCTCCTAGCTTCGCCTAGCCTGTACGTGACTAGTTCGTAGCCAGATACATCCCCACCCATCCATATTAGGGCATGATTCCTAGACATTCCGGTCACATCATTGTTAGGGGGTTATCGCAATTCTCGTATTAAGGCGTTAGCCTGGCTGGGGCCCTGGGCGAAGACTCTGGAGAGTATATAGTCTACTACCCTGGCATCTATCTTATTCGCTGTGGCCCATTCTAGGTACTCCTCCTGGCTCATGCCTCTGGAGTGTATCATGTCTAGGCTGCTGTGGAGGTCTACCAGCACCACTGCGTCTTCGCCGTAGAGGCACTTGACCACTGATTTTAGGATCTCCGGGCTACGCCCCCGCCGGGCCCGGTTCAGGCCCCAGTCGTGGCGTAGCGCCTGGGAGTACCTTAGGCCTGCTAGTACGGTCTCTGTCATGATCCTTACTCTTTGATCGCTACATCCCGCCAGCTTCGATATCAGTCCCCGGGGTAGCGCTTGTGGGTTGTCTATTATCTTGTCTATCATGGGTATGATCGTTGGGTCTATGCTTAGCCCTAGAAGCCTTGCTAGCATGTAGGAGTGCCTGGCGTGCGTCCTCCTATCGGGCAACTGTGCTCCTACCCGCTGGGTCCGATGTATACCGGGGAGTTTATAGGGGGTCAGCCTGGATTCCCTCCTCTAGAGGCCGGGGGCGCACTGCCTACATATTATAATATATGTATATGTATCAAAAGTGTCTAGCATAAATAGCAGGCCCCGTAGTCCCAGACCGTGAAGGGCAGGCTGGGGTGCTAGGGGTTGAAGTTCCTACGGTGCAAGGAGATCCCCGAGAGCACAGGGTTCAGCGTGGGGATAATAGGAGCTGGCCCGGCCGGCCTCGGGGCCGCCGGCTTCCTGAAGTGCAGGGGCCATGACGTGGTAGTATACGACATGCTTCCCGAGGCCGGGGGGATGATGTTCTTCGGCATACCCGAGGGCAGGATCAAGAAGGACAAGATAAGGCAGAGCGTGAGGGAGCTGATGGACGCGGGGGTTAAGTTCCTATTCAACACGAAGGTGGGCAGGGACATAAGCCTGGAGGACGTGATCAAGAGCCACGACGCGGTGCTGATAGCCACTGGCACCTGGAAGACCTCGGACATGGGCGTGGAGGGGGAGGACCTACCCTGGGTCCTGCCAGCTGCTGAGTGGCTTGTAGACGTGCACCTAGCACTATACGGGTACAAGCCATGGAGCGAGGTCACCATGATAGGGGGCCGCATCCTAGTCATAGGCGGGGGGCTCACAGCTGCCGACGCGGTGACTGTACCCCTAACCTACTCCCAGTTCAAGGACAGGGTCAAGGAGCTGGTCCTCAGCTATAGGAGGACTAGGAAGTACGCCCCGATGAGGGAGAACGAGATGAACAGGCTCGAGCAGCTAGGTGCGAAGATATGGGAGCTAACACAGCCCATAGAGTTCAGAGAGGAGGATGGAAGGCATATCGTCAAGTTCGTGAGGCTAGAGCTCAAGGAGGCGGGGGAGGGCAAGAGGCCCAGGCCCGTCCCCATACCCGGGAGCGAGTTCGAGGAGGAGTTCGACTGGGTCCTCAAGGCCGTGGGCGTGAGGCCCACCCCACCCTTCGAGAACAACTGCTGCGGCATAGAGTTGAACCCCGATAATACGATAAAGACGGATGAGAGGTTTATGACAACCAGGGAGGGCGTGTTCGCGGCTGGGGATGTGAGGCATGGCGCAAGCCTCATAGGGCCAGCGCTAAAGAGCGGCTTGGATGCAGCGAAGAGCATACACGAGTACCTGATGGCCAAGAGGGGCTAGGTAGCCCCTTTAACCCCCAGCATTATAGTATCACAGGAGGGCCGATGGCATACGGGCTATACCCAGAGCCCCATACTGGGGCTGTGACGAGGTGCTGCGGCTAGCTCACCCCCATGCCAGGCCCACCCCTCATAAAAACCTCTAATATCCCTGGGGCCCTTCATCCTGGGGGTGCCTTCTGGGGTGCCTGACGGGGTAAGGGTTAGGGCATACTCCTCCAGCGCTAATCTCGGCCCGGGGTTTGATGCCCTGGCCGTGGCGCTGGATGCCTACAGTGATGTTGTAGAGGCTTGGCTGGAGGATAGGCCCGGGGTTAGGGTTGTCGTTGAGGGCGACTATGCGGAGGGCTCTGGCGGGGGTGCTACAGCTAGGAGGGCGGTCGAAGAGCTGCTGAGGATTGCTAACTCCACCAGCGTGGGGATAGGGATTAGGCTTGTGAAGGGTGTACCCCCGGGTAGGGGTCTTGGTAGTAGCGGGGCTAGTGCTGCCGCCGCTGTCGTCGCTGCATCAAGGCTCCTGGGGCTCGGCCTAGCTGCTGAGGACCTTGTCAAGGCTGCTGGGGCTGGCGAGAGCATGGCTGCCGGGGCTCCCCACTACGATAATGTTGCTGCCAGCCTCCTTGGGGGTTTTGTGGTTATCGCCCCGGGCCTCGATGGGGGTTTGAGGGTCTCTAGTATAGATGCCAAGGCGTGGTTCGCCGTGGTTACCCCGATGGATCCGGTGCCGGAGAATAAGACTCGGGTGATGAGGAGCGTCCTCCCCAGCCAGGTCTCCCTGGGTGATGCGGTCTCCAACTGGTCAAGGCTGGCTATGATGGTTTCGGCCATACACCGGGGCGAGTGGGGGCTTGTGGGTGAGATGATGATGGGCGACGGGATCGTGGAGCCTAGGAGGGCCAGGTTTATACCCTGCTACTCCGAGGCTAGGCGGGCTGCCCTTGAGGCGGGGGCTCTGGGGTTTACTATAAGTGGTGCTGGGCCCAGCGTGATAGCCCTGGCTAGGGATAGGGGAAGTGCTGCTAGGGTTCTCGACTCGATGCTATCATCATGCAGCTGGAGGGTGGAGCCTCTGGGCGTGGTGGCTTCAACCGCGCCGGGCGCCGTGGGGGCCTACCATATATAGCCCCCAGGGTCTCTACCCAATTGAATGTACCCGGGGCTACTAGTGGTGTAGGCCTTGTGCGGGATCATAGGAATTACGATGAGGAGGGGCAACGCCACCCCTATAATAGTTGAGGGGCTGAGGAGGCTGGAGTATAGGGGGTATGATAGCGTAGGCGTGGCCCTCCAGAGCGGTGGCAGGGTTGAGATAAGGAAGGCTAAGGGCACTATAGACTCCTTCGTTAGGAAGGCCAGTGTGATGAGCCTCAGGGGGCAGACTGGGATAGGCCATACAAGGTGGGCCACCCACGGTCCTCCTAACGACGTCAATGCCCATCCCCATACCGACTGCCGGGGAGAGATCGCTGTAGTGCATAACGGCGTGATTAGGAACTATAGCAGCTTGAGGGAGGAGCTGGCTGCCCGTGGGCATAGGATCATTAGCGATACCGATACAGAGCTAATAGCCCACCTGCTAGAGGAGGAGGCTTCAGGAACCGGATCCATGGTGGATGCACTGGCAAGGACCCTCTCCCGCCTCCAGGGCAGCTATGCCCTGGCCATACTCTACTCTAGGGAGCCTGGTAGGGTCTACTTCGCCAAGATGCATAGCCCCCTGATCCTGGCCCTGGGCGAGGAGGGCAACGCTGTTGCCAGCGATATAACGGCGGTGCTGGACGTCTCCAGGAGGATTATACCGCTGAACGACGGCGAGTTCGGCTGGATCGGGCCGGAGGGCGTGGAGATCTATAGGCTAACCCCCTCCGGCTACACCCGCGTCCCCCCGAGGGAGGTGGAGTCCAGGGTCAAGTTCATAGAGTGGACCCCGGAGGCTGCTAGCAAGGCCGGGTACCCGCACTTCATGATTAAGGAGATATACGAGCAGCCCCAGGCCGTGATGGAGACCTTCAACGGCGCGGTTGATGACCCCGCGCTGGCGGAGGCCAGCAGGCTCATAGCCGGCGCCAGGGATGTGCTTGTCGTCGCCGCTGGGACCAGCTACCATGCCGGGCTGGTATTCTCCTACCACCTCTACAGGCTCGCTAGGCGCCACTCGATACCCATAATCGCCTCCGAGTACAAGCAGTACTCCCCGGCGGTGGGGGAGGATACGGTAGTAGTTGCTGTGAGCCAGAGCGGCGAGACCTACGATACACTAGCGGCCGTCAGGGAGTACCAGTCCCTGGGCGCCCGGATCGTGGGGGTGACCAACGTTGTCGGCAGCGCCCTGGATAGGATCTCGGATATAACGGTCTACACTAGGGCAGGCCCCGAGATCGGGGTCGCCGCCACCAAGACCTACCTAGCCCAGGTAACAGTGCTCACCCTGCTGGCAGGCTATACGGGCGAGGCTAGAGGCGTCCTGGACAGGGGGGCCAGGGAGGTTAGGGAGCCCCTCTCCAGGGTCCATGAGGTTGTGAATGACGCCATAAGGTCCTCGGAGCCCTACGCCAAACAGCTCGCCGGGCTTGAGGGTAGCATGTACATACTGGGCAGGGGGCTGGGTAGCCATATAGCGAGGGAGGCCGCCTTGAAGGTTAAGGAGATCGCCTACCTCCACGCCGAGGCCTACCCAGCTGGGGAGAGCAAGCACGGCCCCATAGCCCTGGTGGAGCCCGGGTTCCCAGTCTTCATAGTCGCTACCAGCGATAGCCCGGAGGTTGCTGGCAACGCTATAGAGATGCATAGCAGGGGCGGCAGGGTCATGGTGACGAAGCCAGCAGACATGGGGCTGGAGATACCCCGGGGGATAGAGGTCCTGGACCTCCCGCCCAGCCATGGAGACCCGGTGCTGGAGCCCTTCATACTAGCCCCGTTCTACCAGCTACTAGCCTACTACGCCGCCGTTAAGAGGGGCTACGACCCAGATAAGCCCAGGAACTTGGCCAAGACTGTGACGGTAGAGTAGGGGGTAACGGTATGGATGCCATAGTGCTGGCAGGGGGCGAGGGCAGGCGCCTCTACCCCCTAACCAAGTCCACTCCCAAGGCCTACCTCACAATAGGGGGGAGGAGGCTCTACTCCTACACCCTGGATATGCTGAGAGAGGCCCGGGGGAGCCTGGACAGGGTTATACTAGTCCTACCAAGAGGCTCCCTCCACATGCTCGGGGAGGTGCCAGAGTGGGTCACAGCCGTCGAGCAGAAGGGCGCTGGGGTAGAGGGCGCGCTCGCCACCGGGCTGGAGGCCCTTGACGGCGGTGGAGAGGTGGTGGTGTCGTTTATAGGCTACATAGCCAGGCCCCCCACACTCGTGAGGCACCTGCTAGACTACTACTCGACCAGCGAGTACCCCCTGACGGTGTCGGTTGCCCCGATAACCAGTGGCTTGGAGACCTTCGGCTTCGTCAAGATAGGGCCCCGGGGGAACGTGGAGTCGATCCAAGAGACCCCGGGGCCACAGTGGATGGGGGGCAGAGGCTACGTCTTCGCCGGTGCCCTTGTAGGGGAGTACAGCTTCATATCCAGGCTGGCGGAGGACGGCTTCACGACGGGGCTAGGGATGATGGCCTCCCGCGGCCTGGTCGGGGCTCTAACTTGGACTGGGGAGTGGATAGAGCTCAGCTACCCCTGGGACCTGCTAAGCCTCCCTGCGCTGGTCGCCTCTGGCACTATGCTCACTATATCCGGGGACGCGGAGGTGCCTAGGAGCGTTGTGCTCCGCGGCCCCATCGTGATAGAGAGGGGGGCCAGGATAGGGGAGTCGAGCGTCGTGGTAGGGCCAGCTTACATAGGGGAGGGTGCAAGTGTGGGGGAGTCAAGCGTTATTGGCCCCAACGTAAGCCTCGAGAGGGGGGCCTCCGTTGGCCCGCTCAGCGTGGTGAGGAGCACGATCGCTATGGAGGGGGCCAGGATAGGGGCCCAGACCCTCGTCGAGGCGGCCATACTCGGGCCGAACTCGATGATAGGCCACCAGGCCGTCGTGGAGCCGGGCAGGCCTAAGCCTAGGTACCCGTGGGTAGGGG
>JALUDK010000295.1 GCA_027044005.1 Acidilobaceae archaeon
GAGGACAACGCTCCTATACTAGAGTATGCTCCCAAGAACTACAATAGGCTCCGCCTCGACCCCGAGAGGCCCATATCCATAGGGACCCTCGCCGGCCCAGAGTGGTACTACGAGTTCAAGTACCAGCAGGTAGTGGCGATGAAGAGGGCGCTCGAGAAGGCGAGGGAGGCCGACAGGGAGTACGGGCGCCGCTTCGGCCGCAGCTACGGTCTAGTAGAGTCCGCCTACACCGAGGACGCCGAGGTAGTACTCCTGGCCTACGGGGGCCTCTACGGCACTGTCCTGGAGGCGGTGGAGGACATGCGCTCCAAGGGGTTAAGGGTCGGGGCCGTGAGGCTTAGGCTGTGGAGGCCCTTCCCCGCAGAGGACCTCCACAAGGCCGTAGGCTCGGCGAAGATGGTGGTGGTCCTAGACAAGGCGATAAGCTACGGTGCCAGGATAGCCGGTCCCGTGGCCATGGAGGTCATGACTAGCTACTACGGGGACCCAGACGCCCCCAGCGTCCTCTCGGTGATAGTAGGGATAGGCCAGAGGACCGTTACGGAGAGGACGATCCGGGAGATAACCGAGTACGCTTTCCGCCTACTCGACCGGGGCAGGGTCCCCCGGGAGAGCCTATACTGGGGAGTGAGGGGTGTGAGCTATGAGTAGCGTGGCCCGTAAGAGGCCCTTCCGGCTACTAACCCAGATTCCCAAGAAGGAGCTCTTCGCCCCGGGCCACGGCCTCTGCGCCGGCTGCACCGCGGGGACCATAGTGAGGCACCTACTCAAGGTGGCCGGAGAGAACACTATACTGGTTAACGCCACGGGGTGCGTAGAGGTCTCTACGACCCCCTACCCCTACACGAGCTGGCGCATACCCTGGCTCCACGTGGCCTTCGAGAACGCCGCGGCGGCGGCGAGCGGCGTTGAGGCTGCGATCAAGGCCATGCAGAGGAAGGGAGTGATAGACCCAGACAAGAGGATAAACATAGTAGTGCTAGCCGGGGACGGAGGCACCTACGACATAGGCTTCCAGGCCCTCAGTGGCATGCTAGAGAGGGGCCACAAGGTAATGTACGTGCTCTACGACAACGAGGCCTACATGAACACCGGGATACAGAGGAGCGGCTCAACCCCCCTATACGCGTGGACGACAACCACCCCAGCAGGCCGCGTATGGAAGGGCGAAAGGAGGCCGAAGAAGCCGATAACCGAGATAGTAGCGGCCCACCGCATACCCTACGTGGCCACGGCGAACCCAGCCTACCCCCTGGACATGCTCAACAAGTTCAAGCGCGGCCTCGAGGTGGAGGGCCCGAGCTTCATACACGTCCTACAGCCCTGCCCGACGGGCTGGCGCTTCGACCCCCGCTACGGGATAAAGATAGCGAGGCTAGCAACAGAGACTGCCATGTGGATAAACTACGAGATAGACCACGGTCACTTCGACGTTACCGTGCCAGTGAAGAAGCGGAAGCACGTACGGCACTACCTAAGGATGCAGGGCAGGTTCAGGCACCTAACTGATAAGGAGATCGAGGAAATACAGGAATACGTAAACCGGGAGGTTGAAAGAATCAATAAGATGGTGGGCAGAGAGGTTATAGGCCCCCTAGAAGAATAAGGCTAGACCATGATAAAACTATACAGAGCCAGTCTGTCACTTATATTGGCCTCCGAAATACTAGGGAGTATAAGTGATACATAGGAAGCCTCCGGCTCGCAAGGAGTAGGGTGAGCGAGTGTGCAGAGGAAGCGGCTGGCAGTGGCCCTGGCGGTCGTGGCGCTGGCCGCGCTAGTGGCTAATGCAGCCGTCTTCGTCTACTACCCCGCGTACGTCAACGTGCAGGCCCAGAAGGCGCCCGTCAAGTTCGCCGCCGGCACTAATGCGGGACAGCCCGATATCAACGGTAATACGATAGTGGTTACTGTGCAGCAGAATGGCACAGAGGCCACGCTAACCCTACACCCCACCCTGGAGTACAACTATTATTATGACATCCTAAGGGTAGTCAACCAGGGCCAGCAGGCCTACTACGTAAACTTCTACATCAACACTAGCAACATAACCAGCATAGGCATAACCGAGGTCTACATAGTCGTGAATGGCACCAAGTACCTCGCCATACCCGGCCAGGTAGTGATGCCCCAGAACGTGCTACTCAACGCCAACCAGCAGCTGATAATAGGCATACTATTCTATAGCCCCGACGACGCCGTGTTCAACCTAAACGCCACGGGCAGGATGGAGCTGTTCCTAATCTACAGCCCCGTCAACGAGGCCCCACAGCCGCTACCCTAGCCTAGCCCACCGGGCTAGCGAGGAGGAGGGGGGTGGCCAGGGGCATAGAACGCGGGACAAGACGCCTCTGGCCACCCCTCGCCCTACTCGCAATCCTTTTTACAATAACAGCCACCGCTCACCTCCTCGTCTACTATCCCCTTACGCTGGAATCCCAGGCCCAGGAGCCCCCCATTATCCTTGTGGGATCTAACGATGCCGCCCTCGTAACCGTAGAACTAGGAACCAACAG
>JALUDK010000296.1 GCA_027044005.1 Acidilobaceae archaeon
GAGCATGGCTTGAGCACGGCGTGTAACCCCGAGGATTATCTAGGCGTCGTGGAGATCGTTATGAGGGAGGACCTCCAGAGCCTAGCCCGAGGCTTCAGCACAGACGAGAGGCTGGAGCTGTGGAACGAGATCCGGGAGGCTTGGAGGAGGTACCTGAGGGAGTGCGCTGCAAAGCTTCCTCCCAGCATCGATAAGCTTACCAGGGGCAAGTTCAGGTTCGCGCAGCTACTCCTAGCCGCCAGCTTCCGGCTCAACAATGAGGAGTATCCCCACATAACCGGTATGTTCAAAGAGGAGGAGTACCGGCTCCTCGAGAAGTTCGAGGCCCTCAAGGAGCTAGACTACTATAGCATAGATGATATAGTGGAGTTCATAAGGACCAGGGAGGGCAAGGTCTACGAGCTAGTCAAGAGCTACTACGCGGAGCAGCTACACCTCTTCGACGAGAAGTGGGGCCCCATGATGGGGGACCTGGCCAGGATATTCAACGACAGGTACAGGGACAGGAGGCTCAAGATAGAGCAGGCAGTCCTAGAATACACCAAGAGGCATGGAGTACTAACCATGGTGACCGAGATAGAGGAGGCGGTAAAGAAGATCCTAGAGGCAGGGGAGCTAAAGAAGAGGATAGAGGAGGAGGTCAGGGCCAAGGTCCTCAACGAGCTAGGCCTACCAGCCCTTGAGGAGAAGCTAGGTATGCTGGAGGAGGAGAGGAGGAGGCTCCTCGAGAGGGTCAAGGAGCTGGAGGAGAGGCTATTCGAGGAGAAGGAGGCAAAGGCAGGAATAATGGCCGAGCTGGAGAGGCTCAAGGCCGAGAAGGGGAGCCTAACCCGGGGTCACAACGAGCTTGAGCAGAGGCTAAGGGAGGCGGAGGAGAGGCTGAAGAAGGCCATGGAGGAGCTGGCCAGGAAGGAGGAGGAGCTGAGGAGGCTCGCAGAGGAGAAGAGCACCGACAAGGCGGCGGTGGAGGCCCTCAACGCCGAGGCCGAGACGCTCAGGAGGCTGGTGGAGGAGTACAGGGCCAGGGCCGAGGAGTACAGGGAGGCCCTAGACAGGATCAGGACGGAGAAGAGCATGGTCGAGTCGAGGCTAGACGAGCTGGAGGCAGCGCTCAGGGGGGAGACGGAGGGCCACCTAGTCACGGAGGAGGATGCAAGGGCCATAGAGAACGCCATGGTATCAAGGATCAGGAAGAAGCTGGGCGACGGCGCCAGGATCTACGACCCAATAGCGGGGAAGGAGAGGGAGATCAAGTGGAGCAGGGTCGAGTACGTGAGCATAGCAGAGGCAGACGGCCCCCTACCCCGGGGCAGGGGCATAGTCCTCGAGAAGAGGAAGGGCCTGCTCAGGAGGAAGAGGGAGATAGTCGTAGAGGCGATAAACCTGGTCCACAGGGAGGCCTACAAGGAGAAGGGCTGGGACTCCAGGCCAGTAAGCCTATCCGAGGTCCTAGACCTGCTCGAGGCCAGGATAGACCAGGCAGAGAAGGGCGGCTACTACCACCTACTAGTACTCTCAAGCCCCACCGGCTTCACCAGGAAGGCCGTGGAGTACCTGGACAGCGACGCCTTCCACAGGAGCTTCACAGCCAAGCACATAACACTCTACCTAGTAGACCCCGTCACCGGTAGCGTATACTACAACCGCGGCGACAAGGCGGCGGAGATGAACAGGGAGATAGCCGAGCCACTACTACCAGAGGAGAGGGTCAAGAGGGTGATAGACTACCTAGAGGGAGACCAGGCCAGGAACGTGGCCTATAGGAACAGCCCCGTAGCCCCATTCATCAGGATAGACCAGATAGCCAAGGATACAGGGGAGCCGCCGGAGATAGTCAGGAGGGCCCTAGCAATACTAGAGGAGCAGGGCAAGGGCAAGGTCATGGCCACCGAGAACACGGTAGCATACTTCTACAAGAAGGGGTGAAGGCCGTGGGTGAGGACCTCACAAGGGAGATAGGCTCAAAGGCCGCGGAGAGGATCCTACCAGCGCTGGCATTCATAGCCACAGGCCCCGCGGGTGCACTAGCGGCAAACATAATAATCGTCTCCTCACTATTGATACTAAAGCTCAGGGGTAGAAGAGTCAAGAGTCTAGAGGAAGCCGAGGCCCAGGACCTAGCCAGGCTCGTTGAGCTAACAGCCCAGATAGACGAGAAGAGGGCCGAGATAGAGAGGCTCAAGAGCCAGCTGGAGCAGGTTGAGGGGCACAGGAGGAGGATACTAGAGGAGACCCTCAAGACAGAGGAGTCGATCCTACGGAGCCTGGAGGAGGAGTACGAGCTAACCCAGCTCAGGATACTAGCGATAAGGAGGCTATGGAGCCTAGGCGACGAGAAGCTTAGGAGGGAGGTGGAGAAGATCATAAGGAGCATACAGGAGGGCAAGGTCACAGAGAAGCAGTACGAGGCGGTAAAGACCGTGGAGAGGATGTGGGAGGAAAGGCAGCTAGAGGCATCAACCCTCAAGGCCCTACTCGAGAGGACATAGCCCCCAGCCCCCCGCACCCCAGCAC
>JALUDK010000297.1 GCA_027044005.1 Acidilobaceae archaeon
GGAGGGAGGCAGTTTAGGGTGGAGGATGCAGAGTGGCATGCGCCACGGGGGGCTGTGTACGTCTATGAGGGTAGGGTCAGGATTGGTGAGGGTGTAGATGCGGTAATAGTTGATACAGACGCTGGAAGGGCGATAATAGTCAAGAATCGTAGTAGGAGGAAGAAACCCTCTCAACCTCATAACGGATCATAGCTATTATATCATTATAATGAGTATTCCCTAGGTGCCTGCACAAGCCTAGGCTCGACCTAAGCCTGGCCCTGCATAAGGGGCAGACGGGCTCTCCTGGCTTAGGTCTACCTAGCTGCGCTGCCACGTTATTTGCAGCCTCTAATAGGTATCTAGGGGCTTCGGGCTCTCTTGGTTTCTTGGAGGAGCATGCTAGGGAGATCACGTACCTAACTATCGAGTCAAGGATCTTGTCCACGGTATACCCCGTGCTTTATGGGTATATGGGGTCTAGGTGTATATCACTGTTGTCCATTACTATGGGGACTATCTCGACATACTCCCTGATGAGCGATGTCTTGAGCTTGGGCATAAGGACCTTCTCGACTTGGAATAGGCCGGCAGGGTTCCTCATGTTGACTCGTATCCTCAAGGGTCTTATAGATCCTGGTTCTATCTCAACGCTCCTTATGCTCAAAGCAGAGACTGCGTGGATATCCGTCTTCCCGTGCTTGTAGGGTAGCCTGGCCCTGCCCTCAGCCATATCGGTTGCGTCGGCAACCTTGACTATACTAGCCTCAACTGTAAGTGCGTCGACTTCCATGGAGGTAGAGTATATTGCATGCATAACCTCAGCCTCTATTTTTGCCTGTAATGACCTATTACCTCCTAGTAGTGGGGGCAGGATCCTCTCTAGTATATCCTTGGCCAGCATGGAGCCGATCAGCTCGTGGCTAACCCTGTGCACAGCATTTCCTATATCATGCAGGTATGCAGCTAGCATCACTATTAGCTTAGCCTGCTCCTCGGACTCCACTACGCCATCCATTATGCTAGAAGGCTGTATCCCGGATTTGAGTAGTATATCATAGATCTCCAGCGCCGACCCGGTAACTATCCTAGCGTGAAGGGGGCCGTGATCATTGTAGAGTAGCCTCTTCACAGCGGTCACGTTACTCATCTCCAGTAACGCCTGCACCTCGGGATCCCCTTGAAGGGCCTCCCATGCCCTGGCCAGTAGGCTGCTCTCCCCAATGTGCTTCTCCACAAGGGATGGGGTTACGAGGGTCAACCTGGTCTCACCTCCTCATCGACCCACCTCATGTAGTCAGGATTGCCGCCGAGTATGGGTAAGGCGATTACCTCGGGTACGCTATAGGGGTGTATCCTCTTCACTTCGGCTACAAGCCTGTCTAGGACGTCGGCTCTAGTCTTGACTATGAGAAGCTCCTCCTGGTCCTCCTGGATCTCACCCTGCCACCAGTATAGGCTAGTCAGGCCTGGGACTACGTTAACACAGGCGGCAAGCCTGGATTCTACCAGTGCACGGGCGATCTTCTTACCCTCGCCCTTAGGGGTAGTTATTAGAACCACTATCCTATCGCTATTGCTTGGCACTCCCGTATCACCTACCAGTGGCGCAGGGATATGGTGATTGTTTGGGGCTAATATGCTGACCCTTATATTATGTATAGCGCGGGCGTCTCTCTATGCCCTAGCGAGGAGAGGCTTAGCTCTTTTATGTCGATCTTAGACCAGTTGAAGCTAACGGTGTAGATCCCGTCTAGCCTGGCTTCCCATATATTATCCGCCAGGTTGTGATGGCCCGGGTAGAAGGATTCGAGAAGCCGTCTTGCCTCGGCTAGATCCTCGGGGCCCCTTCTCGCTGGCTCCTTGAGTACCCATCTCGGCAGTAGTATAGCGGGGTTTGTGCTTGCAGGTATTGCTATGTAGAATTCCTCGGCTAGAGACGAATAGTTTAATATTTTGTATGAGGTTCTAGCCTTTATATAAGCTTCCCCGTACAGTATAAAGTTATGTGGTACAAATCCTGTCTCGACCTCCACTATTACGCTGCCCCAGGGCGCCTCCCCGTATATATCAGCCCTTAGCCCTCTGCCTAAGAGCTTCTCCACCTGAATATCGTACCCCCTCTTATAGAGGTATACGGCCATCGCGTACTGAACGAGCGCATGGACCCCTGCAATTCCCCTCCTCCTGTAGAGGGATGACAAGGTGATGTACGCCTCTCGGAGCCCATCACTGGGCTCCACGTCCATAAGCAGGTTTACCCTACTCAGCTGGGGCTCCAGGCTTCTAGCCAAGACCGGGCGGCCCGAGTGTCTCTATAGCGTACCCACGGTTATATACGGAGATGGGTATTACCCATGGCGCTCTACGGAATAGCATTTAAGGAGGGCAGCTTGTAGTTGGATACGGTGTCCAGGATTGGATAGGGGGCTCGCAGTAGCCTCGGCCGCGCTAATCATAGCCCTAATAGGGTTCGGGGCAGTATACGCAGGTATAACAAGCCTCAAAACACAGCTAGAAGAGGCTAACAA
>JALUDK010000298.1 GCA_027044005.1 Acidilobaceae archaeon
TCTGACTCTATGGCCTCTACTAGGGCCTGGTGCACATCGTCTTGGAGGTGCTTAAGGGGTGCGCAGTAGATTATACCCTCGGGGCCTGGCAGGCAGCCTAGGGTTATGGTCATCCTCCTTACGCCGCGTGGCGTCGGTACTGGTATTGTCTTCCCTATCTCCCTAGCCAGTGTGACCCTGTCGAATAGGTCTATGTCCCCCACGGGTGTGCCGTCTAGGAGTGTGAACCTCTTGACCCCTATTGCCTGGGCTACTGGACTATCTCTGTGCTCCCTGTGGGGGTCATTGTATAGTCCGTGCGGGATCACGTCTAGGACTAGGGCCTCTACCTCTACCGCCGCTGGGTGGGGCTGGGCCCTGTCTTGCTGTCCTCTCCTGTGCCGCGGCCCCTGCATGTCTAATCAACTCTACCCATTCTCGGGGTGCCATTGGGTATAAGGATACTTAGGTATATTATTAATTACCGTTGCCTGGGTTTTAATGCTCCCTGCACTCTCTTATTATCTCTAGTATTTTGGATACTAGCTCCTCGTCATAGACGATCTCCTTGTCCATGCCCAGGACTAGCCTAACCTCGCCTGGGGTCTTGGGGCATATGTTGACTAGGTTCACTGCTATCTCCGGGCGTAAGCCCAGCTCGGATAGTTTTTCTATTGCCTCCCTCTCCTTCTCTGGGTCCTTGTCGCCTACTAGTTTGAGGTACTCCCATGTTCTCTCCTGTTCCGGTAGTATAGGTGGCTCTGTATCCTTTATCCTGGCCTCCATTATGTTCCTTGCCTCTGACCATGAGACTAGTTGCCTGCTGATGACCCTCCTCTTCAACTACGAGCCCCCTCACCTGGGCTACCCGTTTAGCGGCCTTAGGTGCTCTGGCGTTACGAAGAGCGTCTTCTCCTTCCTGCCCAGGTTTACCTTGACTATGTAGGCTCTGCCCCTGGTTCCTACTACCGTTCCTGTCAGCCCGTGGAACCTCCTGTGGGGCATGGCGTAGTGGAATGATGGGTCTATCTTGATCACAACCTTCTCCCCAACGCTGTACTTCCTGAGGACCACGCTTAGCCTGGGCACGCCTCCCTTCTCCCGTACCTTCTTCCTGAGTAGCTTCCTGGTCCTGTGCCTGTAGCCTCTTGGAGCCTTTACCATCCCTGCTACCCCTCCAGGCCCCTGTGCCTGTGTGTGGATTATTTATTTTGATCCGCGCTCCTCCAGCAGCTCTATATCTGGGGCCTCCACTCCTAGCACGTCCAGCTCTATGCACGTGGCCCCTACTCCTAGGGCCTCTGATAGACTGGGGCTTGTCCTGCCCTCGTCTCCTGATATCAGCTCCTTCACGTATAGTCCTCCCTCTGTCCTGATAATACACTCTGCAAGGTTGCTGTGTAGTAGCGTGCAGTCCATGTCTAGGACCTTCTTCCTCCTTAGCAGGTTCCTCCTCCTATGTAGCACTCTCCTGGGGGTCCACTGGCTTATCGTTACGCCCTTGAGCGCGTCTACCGCGGCCTTCAGCCTATCCCGGTCCACAGGCTCCTCTAGGAGTACTAGTGCCTTGTAGACCTTGGCCTTGCCTTGGGCCTCCTCCTTATAGATCTGGATGTCTCTCCTCGCGGCCCTCCCGGTGAAGCGGAACTCTACCAGGCCTGGCGCCCCCTTGTTGGCCGCCTCCTCTAGCTCCCCTAGACTGATGTACCTCCTCCTGGGGTTCTTCACTTCCAGTATCATCGGCCTTCCAGTGCCCAGCATTCTCGCATCCACGTCCTCCCTGCCAGCCGCGTGTAGGATTACCGTCTCTCCCCCGGTTAGCTGGAGGAGGCTCCAGGCTGCCTGTTCTATGCTGTAGTATTTGGGGCCTGAGGGCGTGGGCCAGTATGCCTGGCTGATCATCCTTCCCCTCTTCCAGTATCTACCCCTGAGTAGGAGGCTGTTGTTCTGGATCTCTACGGTTAGGGTTGGGAAGCCTACTATGACCATGGCGTCTGGCTCGTCGAAATCTATTGTGTAGCCGTGCTTGTCCCTGAGCAGCTTGCCTACCTCCCTCCTTATCTCGGCCTTGATTGATTCTCCATACTTGATCCCATACCTTGCCTTGACCTCGTCCTCGGCCTCTAGTATCTCCTGGTTGACCCTGGCCCCGACTACTATCTTCCTGGCGTCGTATAGCCTGAGTACCTTCGCAGCCTCCTCGGCCAGTTCTCCTATAGCCTTGTCTAGCATGGATCCACAGATCCTACACCTGGCCTCCCCGGGGTCCTCGCCGTAGAGGTGCTTGTACAGCTCCTTGCCCACCTCTCCAGCGTTGCTAGCCACTATCCTAAGCCTCTTCTTTGCATCCACGCTACCCTCAGCCGCCTCCCTGTGGAGCCACATTATAACCGACATCTTCAGGGCTCTGCCCCTGTCCTTATTGCTCCAACCCCTACCCAGCCTAGCGTATAGCCTGCCTAGGCACCTATCGCATAGGGGTTGCTCCTCTAGCAGCTTAGCCGCTTCTTCAAGCAC
>JALUDK010000299.1 GCA_027044005.1 Acidilobaceae archaeon
ATAATACTCTTATTTAATGGAGTCGTTTCATTATATCTCTTAGGTTTGCGTTGCGTAGTAGGACTACTCTCACTCCTAGTGTTTCAGCATGCTTACTCATGGGCTCATCGTCAGTTATGAGGAGGGCGTCACGGTCCCAGGCTAGAGCTATAACGTAAGCGTCAAAGCCTGAGGAGCCCGTTTGTAAGGCAACCTTCAAAGCTTTATCCCTATACTCCTCCTCGTACACGATAGCATAGTTCCTGCTTGTTTTGAGTGATTCAACTACTTTCTCTGCTAGCTCTCTACCCGCGAGTCTTAATATGACGGCCGCAACCTCCACTATTACTGGGTATGGTATGAGAACGATTGTATCGCTTGATTTGAGCGTCTTCACGAGGGCTCTTGCCTTGTGATGGGTTTCCAGCTCTCTCCTATAGACCTCTTCCGGCAGCCAGCGACCCGGCTTAAGGATGCTTTTGACTATAACACTGGAGTCTAATACCACCTCCTCCAACGTTCGCGGGCCTCCCTTAGAATCTTATCGACGTCCCAGCTAGCTTCAACGATTACCTTATCCACTAGCTCTGGAAACTCCCCTGGTAGTACTTGGATTCTAACTTCCTCACCTTCTCGAAGGTCCAGAGGCTCCAGGGGCTTAAGTACTCCCTTCTCATACCTGACACGTATAACCTTAGACAACCCTTCTCCCCATCCCTAGTATAACTAAATAGAGTCTCTAAGCCTTTACCCTCCCAGATGTTGCATTATCATCGAGAGTGAGCCTCCTAATGATTATCGTGCCGGAGCATGTGTTGTATAGTCTCATGGATTTATGCAACATGGGTTTACATGGCTTGGGCCTGCGGAGCCGGCGGTCCCGGGCTAGAAATCCCAGCAGGCCACCACTAAGGGCCTAGCCGTGAGGAGACACACCGGGAAACCCGCGGCCCCAGGAGGGTTGGGCTTCATCCCATGCTTAGGATTTCATAGGGGGTTAGGGCTTCCAGGTTAAGGCTCCGGGCTAGCCTTACGAGACCCCAGTCCTCCGAATACTATGACCGCCGGGATTCCCTGGCAGCCCTGAGGAGGGCGGTGTCGGCGAGATCCAGGCTGATAGAGGCCTCCGGGAGGGCCTCTCTTAGCCTGACCGGGTACTCATCTATACTCCGGAGTAGTTTTTTTAGCCTCCCCTTGCTTCTCCTCGCGGTCCCGTCTATTCTTAAGGTCCTTTATTATAAAATAGAGGGTCTCTGTGAAAACCGGGCATACGGTGTAGGGCCTCATTCCTAGCCTCTTAATAATCTCTGCGAGGCGTCTACCATATCCTCCTACATTCCTGTTACTTGCTAGTCCGAGGTGGGAGACCAGGATCTCGTATAAGGGTAGCATATCTAATAGGATGCCTATTCTAGCGATTCTCAAGCCTGGGCGTCCCTTATCTCAATGATCCTCCCTGCCAGGGGGTCGTAGGTGATCCTCTTCCTCTTCAGCTTTAGGCTCCTCTTCTCGGGGTCTATGTCGGGGAGCCAGGCGACAAGGTGTACTACTCCGTCCTCCTCCCAGGCCTCGGAGACGATCATGAGGTCGGCGGCGATCTCCATGAAGCCGCCCGCGCGTTTTAGGTCCTAGCGGACCCTGGATAGCACCTCGCCTATATCAGGGGCTCTGGTGACCACGCCCCTCCCCCCACGCATATTTATACGTGTAACCCGGGGGACCCCATGTTTTTAAGCAGCTGGTGACGGCATCGGGCGCCTCCCCTCCCCCCGTGTGGGTGGTCCCAGGTGGGCGGTAGCCTGTATACCTTGTCTCCCCGCGTCTGGGCCTGCAGCTCTAGCCCCTGCCTGCTCCGCCTCCTCTACGAGGAGGGGCTCCTCCCCATAGAGGATCCTGGCGTGATAGATGAGAGGCTAGACCTCCAGGGCGTGGACCCTGACAGGCTCCTAGCCACCCCCCTAGGGGTGGCCCTCGGCGACGCCCTAGGAAGCACCCTCGAGTTCGCCCCCCTAGACTGGAAGGCCCGCCTCCGGCTAACCCTAGAAGCCTTCCCCCGCGGCTCCCACATAACAGACGACACCCAGCTCACCTACTGGGGCCTCGAAGTCCTCCTCCGCCGCGGCTGGCTCGACCCCGAGCTATTAGCGGAGAGGTACTCGCGGGAACGAATCATAGGCATAGGCCGCACCGTCAGGGAGTTCCTACGCCGCTACAAGGACCAGGGGCTCCCCTGGTACCACGCCAACGTACCCAGCGCGGGCAACGGCGCACTAATGAAGCTACCCCCCGCCCCTATATCGGGTTACGTAAACGGGGGCACAGCCGCCGCGGAGGCACTAGCCTACACCATAGTCATCTACAGGGACCCCCTAGCCCTAGCCTCAGCCTACGCCACCACCAGGATAATCCTAGACCTAGCAGCCGATAAGCTAACCCTAGAAGACCCAGACAAGCTAATAAACGAGTACCTCAGGCACCACAGGAGGATAGAGGGAGACAGGCACACCTACACCC
>JALUDK010000300.1 GCA_027044005.1 Acidilobaceae archaeon
TCAAGATTGCAGGGAGAAACACGATTGTAGTGAACGCGACAGGGTGCGTAGAAGTATCGACAACAATGTACCCATACACGTCATGGAAGGTCCCCTGGATCCATGTAGCATTCGAAAACGCAGCAGCGGTTGCCAGCGGGGTAGAGTCGGCGATACGTGTGCTAAAGAAGAAAGGAGTAATAGACCCATCCAAGGAGATAAAAGTGATAGTACTAGCAGGGGATGGGGGAACATATGATATAGGATTCCAGGCGCTAAGCGGAATGCTAGAAAGAGGCCACAAGATCATGTATGTACTATACGACAACGAGGCCTACATGAACACAGGCATACAGAGGAGCGGATCGACCCCAGCGCATGCGTGGACCACAACTACACCCATAGGAAAAGTGATGAGGGGCAAACCACAGGTCAAGAAGCCCATAGGCGAAATCGTGGCCGCGCACAGGATACCGTACGTAGCAACCACGAACGTAGCACACTTCATAGATATGGATAACAAGTTCATAAAAGGGCTCCAGGCGGAGGGCCCATCATTCATCCACGTCCTCCAGCCATGCACAGCTGGATGGAAATTCGATCCAAGGCTAGGGATAAAGCTGGCCAGACTAGCAACGCAGACAGCTATGTGGATAAACTGGGAGTACGACCACGGCGAGTTTAGGGTCACAGTGAAGGTACCAAAGAGGAAACACGTAAGACACTACCTGAAGCCACAGGGCAGGTTCAAGGGGCTCACAGAGGAGGAGATAGAGGAGATCCAGAAGCTCGTCAATAGCGAGGTTGAGAGGATCAACAAGATGGTTGGAGAGGAGGTAATAGGGCCACTAGCCGAAGAATAGCATTAGGCACCCCAACCCTATTTACATCCCGGGGGCCGCCGCCCCGCTCCCGCGGTAGTGGGCCCAAGGAGGGCCCTACGATGACCGCCGGGGTTCCTAGGCGGCCTACACATATATTCTACTGTAACAATACAACAGAACCGGGCCACTCCTAGCCAAGCCGGGGGGTGTATCATGGTGGAGGACCTACTAGAGATAAGGTTCCACGGTAGAGGCGGCCAGGGAGCGGTAACCGCGGCTAATATACTCGCGGATGCCGCGGTCAGGGAGGGGAAGTATGCACAAGCTTTTCCACACTTCGGGGCGGAACGTAGGGGAGCCCCTGTAGTAGCCTTTGCTAGGATAAGTACAAAACCGATAGAGGTACACTCTAGGATAGAGAGGCCAGACATAGTAGTAGTCCTAGATAGCATGCTGTTCGAGCTAGTAGACGTCACGTCGGGGCTAAAAAAAGGAGGAGTACTTGTAGCGAATTCGAAGAGAAACCCGGGTGTAGAAGGCGACTATAAGGTGTATTGCGTAGACGCCACTGGTATAGCTATGAAGAAGGGCCTAGTGGTCAGCGGCTGGCCAGTTGTAAATACGGTAATGCTCGGAGCCCTATCCAAGGCAACAGGAATAGTTAGCCTAGACAGTCTTGCCGAGGTCATCTCATCCAGGTTCCCCGAGGACGTTGCCAAGAGAAACATTGATGCGATGAAGAGCGCAGCTGAGAGCGTACACACGTGTTAAGAATCAATACGTATCTACATATATAAATCCATTTATGGTAATTAAACTAGTGGGGCACACGGGATGCAACAGCCCATTATAGAAGAGCCGAGAACATACTTCAAAGCACCTTTAAGCACACCCCAACCCGGCTCAGCAGGAGTAACAGGGGCATGGAGGGTAAAGAAGCCGGTAGTAGACCCAGACAAATGCACAGGATGCCAAATATGCTGGCTATACTGCCCCGAGGACACTATAATAGTCCTAGACACGGGGAAGGTGACGGTAGAATACGAGTACTGCAAAGGATGCGGGATATGCGCCGAGGTGTGCCCCTTCAACGCGATCAAAATGGTAGACGAGGGGGGTGCATAAGATGCCTGTGAAGGTCCTCACAGGGAACCATGCAGTAGCAGAGGCAGTAAGACTCTCTAGAGTAAAGGTGATCGCAGCGTATCCTATAACCCCGCAGACCACCATCATGGAGAAGCTAAGCGAAATGGCAGACAAGGGCGTACTAGACGCGAGAGTCCTAAGAGTCGAGAGCGAGCACAGCGCACTAGCGGCAGCCTACGCAGCAGCAAGTGCAGGGGCCAGGGCGTTCACCGCAACATCAAGCCACGGCCTCCTATACATGCACGAGGTAGTATGGTGGGCAGCAGGATCCAGGATACCCCTAGTAATGGCAGTGGTGACCAGGGCAATAGGGCCACCATGGAACATCCACGTGGACCACCAAGACATTATGGATCAGAGGGATACAGGGTGGATCATAGGGATAGCCCAGGAAAACCAAGAGGTTCTAGACATGACCATACAAGCATTCAGGATAAGCGAGGACCCAAGAGTATACCTACCAGTAATGATAGGGCTAGACGGCTTCATACTATCCCACACAAGCGCACCAGTCGACATACCAAGCCAGGACGAGGTGGA
>JALUDK010000301.1 GCA_027044005.1 Acidilobaceae archaeon
TCCTTCGCCCCTAGCATGGGGGGAGTTGTCGGGGGCCTAGACTACGCCCTGCTCAGGGGTATAGGCATGGAGCCGCTGGAAGGCACCAGCATACCCGGGGTGCTCTACGCCGCGTTCCAGATGGCGTTCGCGGCCATAACCCTGGCCATACTAACCAGCCCCTTCGCGGAGAGGGCCAAGCTAACCGGCTTCATAGCCTTCGGCCTACTATGGACCACCCTCGTATACGACCCTGTAGCTCACTGGGTCTGGGGAGGAGGAGGCCTACACGGTATAGTAGAGAGGCTGACAGGCGCGACCCCGATAGACTTCGCCGGCGGCCTGGTGGTCCACACAGCCTCAGGCTTCAGCGCCCTCGCGGTAGCACTAGTGATAGGCCCCAGGCTGGGCTTCGAGGAATCCCACATACCACCCCACAGCATACCCCTAACCATGATCGGGGGCGCCCTCCTATGGTTCGGCTGGTTCGGCTTCAACGCTGGCAGCGCCCTGGCGGCCGATGGCCTGGCAGGGAACGCTCTACTGGTAACCCACCTGGCAGCCAGCGCCGGGGCGGCTTCATGGGCCCTAGCATCCTGGAGCCGTGGCAGGCCGGGTAGCCTTGGCATGATTAGCGGCGCGGTGGCCGGGCTGGTCGCCATAACGCCGGCAGCGGGGTTCGTGGGGCCGATGGACTCCCTCGTTATAGGCGCCTTGGCCGGGCTTGCCAGCTATAAGGCGCTTGCCTGGAGGCTGGAGAGGGGCCTGGATGAGAGCCTCGACGCCTGGGCTATACACGGCGTCTCCGGCGTGCTCGGCTCAATACTGACAGGTGTCTTCGCCAGGGAGGATATAGGGGGTGTCCCGGGCCTCCTGGAGGGCAACCCCAGCCTCCTCGCCGCTCAGGTGGTTGACGCTGTCATCATTATAGTTTACTCGCTCGCCGTGACGCTGGCTATAGCCAGGCTGGTGGATAGGCTAATCGGGCTGAGAGTAACGCCTACAGAGGAGTATGTTGGAATCGACATATCACAGCACGGCGAGGAGGCATACAGGTAGCGGGGGTGGGTGGCTTGAGGAAGGTTGAGGCTATTGTGAGGAGCGAGAAGTTCGAGGCGGTCAAGAGGGCCCTCGAGGAGAGGGGCTTCACCGGCATGACTGTGTACGAGGTTAGGGGTAGGGGAGAGGAGTCCGGTATAGAGCTGGAGTATAGGGGCCACGTAATCAGGGTGGACCTACTGCCCAGGATGAAGATCGAGGTCTACGTCGAAGATGACAGGGTGGGAGAGGTTGTAGAGGCGATAATGGAGGCCGCATGGACAGGCCAGCCCGGGGATGGGAGGATATTCGTCCTCCCCGTGCTGGAGGCCTACAGGATAAGGACGAGGGAGAGGATAAACTCTACCGGCCCCGGAGGCTCCGGAGGTCCTGGAGGGAGAGGACCATGATAGCCAGGAGCACTATGAAGAGTGGTATATGATCCCTAGCCAGAGGCGCCAACACGCCGGTCGGCTCTATGATACTCCTAGACACCCTACCAGCGTTGAACCCCGCGAGCCCGGCTAGGAGGACCCGGGCATCCACGGGCCTCCGCTGCATGAGCAGCAGCCCCAGGCCGTAGAGGGCTGCATAGACTAGGTTCTCCGCAACCAGGAACCTGGGCAGGGGGGCCACGAAGTTCACTCCTATATACGCCGCCATAGCCAGCACTACCAGGACCTTGAGCACCGCCTCCCGGCTAGCCAAACCCACTCCACCCCCAGGGATACATGCCGGAGCCTAGAGTTGTTAGGGTCATTATATAGACTGATAAGGACTGGAACCCATACAAGACCCCACCAGGGGAACCGGGCGGGGTCTACACGTTGGAAGAGCTAAGAGCAGTTGAGGCCAGGGAGCTTACCGGAAGGATACTCGCTGAGGTCGGGAAGGTTATAGTGGGTAAGGAGGCTGAGGTTAGGCTTATACTCGCCTCCCTCCTGGCTGAGGGGCACGTGCTCCTGGAGGGGGTACCTGGAGTTGCTAAGACCACGCTGGCGAAGGCTATAGCATCTGCCCTCGGGCTCAGGTTCTCCAGGATCCAGTTCACCCCCGACCTCCTCCCGAGCGACGTGTTGGGTACCTTCGTGTTGAACCAGAGGACGGGGGAGTTCGAGTTCCGCCCCGGCCCCATATTCGCCAATATAGTGCTTGCCGATGAGATCAACAGGGCCGGGCCCAGGACCCAGAGCGCCTTCCTAGAGGCGATGCAGGAGAGGCAGGTCACGCTGGAGGGAAGAATATTCAAGCTAGAGAGGCCCTTCATGGTTATAGCAACCATGAACCCAGTGGAGATGGAGGGGGTCTACCCGCTCCCCGAGGCCCAGGTGGACAGGTTCCTGGTCAAGATAGACCTTGGCTACCCAGGCTGGGAGGAGGAGGTGGAGATACTGAGGAGGAGCGACTATATTGAGGACTGGCCTGTGGAGCCGGTTGCGGGTAGGGAGCAGGTCCTCT
>JALUDK010000302.1 GCA_027044005.1 Acidilobaceae archaeon
TGGCTATATTTTGGATCCTGCTGGTTACATCTACCTGGGCCCCGGCTGGTATCTCCAGCTCTACCCTGAGGCTCCCGTCGGGCAGCCAGTCTGCCCTCTTCACCTCCCCGATCCTCTGTAGCTCGCCATAGGCCCTCCCACTGTAGGGTGGGGGTATCCTGGCCTCTATCACCGCCTTCGCTAGCTTTATCCTCATTATCCTCGCCAGCCTCCTAACTATCTCCACTGCCTGGGACTCGGCGTCCTTGTAAAGGTCTATACCGACCCTGGCCTCCTCCATTGCGGCCTCTATCCTCGATGCCGGTATTGGCTTCTTTGTGACCGGGTCTATGGCGTTCTTTGCTATGTAGTTGATTATCTTCCTCCTCTTGGCCTCCAGCATCTTCCTCCTTTGCTCCTCCGTTAGCTGTATCTCGCCCTCCCGTAGTATCCTCTCCGCTATCCTCCTGATGTCTGTGGTGCCGAAGGCCTTCTTGAGGGATTCGGGGCTGGCCTTGAGGCCCTTCCTGCTGTCCTTGTAGACGGTGTCGGTCCACAGCACGTCGTCCAGGTCGACCTTCTCCCCCTCCTTGTACCTGAAGGCGTACTCTGGCCTAACCAGTATCTCGAACCTCTGCCCCTTGACCTCCATCCACGCTACCACGTAGTCGTGCTTCCTAGTCATTGATCCCTACCACTCTAGAATATGTGCCCCCGTGCCGGGTTTATTTCTGTGCGGGGCCTCGGCTGAGAGAAGATTGCTTCATCCCCTGACAGGATCCCTGGTCGGTCTCCTCGTCACCGGCCCGTTGGGGGGATGTAGTGTATGGTACATGCTTTAAATCCTGCCAGGCAACACACCTGGCTTGGCGGTGTAGAGGTATGGCATTAGGCGTGCCCCCGACAGCATATGACAGGGCTGCGATCATATTCTCCCCGGAGGGGGATCTCTACCAGGTTAGGTATGCCTTTGAGGCTGTCAAGAAGGGCTGGACTAGTATCGGAGTGCGTGGTAGGGACGCAGTGGTGCTTGCTGCCGAGAAGAGGAGGCTGTCCCCGCTCCTAGATCTTGAGAGTATAGATAAGATCTATAAGGTTGATGACCATGTTGGCGTGGTCTTCGCTGGGATGGGCAGCGATGGCAGGGTTCTAATAGACTATGCTAGGCTCGTGGCTGTGAGGCACAGGCTACTCTACGGGGAGCCAGCCACCGTGGACTACCTGGCAAAGCAGATAGCCGACCTCAAACAGGTCTACACCCAGCACGGCGGGGTGAGGCCCTTCGGAGTAGCCCTGATATTCGGGGGTGTAAACCCCGATGGGACGCCGAGGCTCATACGCACAGACCCAGGAGGCCAGTACTTCAGCTACTACGCGGTGGCCATAGGCATGGGCGATGCGCACGTTAACGAGTTCTTCGAGAAGGAGTACAGGAAGGACCTCAGCCTAGACGACATGGTGAAGCTAGTGCTAACCGCTATTGTCAAGAGCAGGACCAAGGGCGGCGACGAGAAGCCGGAAGAACTCGTCAAGGACCTACACAACCTAGTAGAGATAGGCTACATAACCGTGGAGGAGAGGACCTTTAAGATGATGGAGCCGAGCAGGGTCAAGGAGTACGTCGAGGAGATAAAGGACAAGCTGCTAGAGTAGCCCACGGGAGGGGTAGAGGCCCACGGGAATGGCTGACTGGCTAACCATACTCCTCAGCATAATACTCTCAACCATAGCATCGCTCACGGCAGCCTATAACCTCCAGGAGAGGAGGTGGAGGAGGCGGTTCCAGGCCCTCCTCTCAACCCTAAGGACCTATAGGGATGTAAACCGCGCTGCTAGGAAGCTGGGTAGGAGGCCCAGGAGGAGGTATATAGTGGTGGAGATCCTCTCCGAGGAGCCCCTGCCAATGGATGAAGTGGAGAGGGCAATCAAGTCCGTGGTGCGAGAGTACCTGGGAGTGGCGGGGCTAGCCTCCTCGGGGGTCTCCCTGGTCTACTACGATGAGAACCGGGGACGGGGCGTTGTGAGGGTTAACCAGGAGTACAGGTACCAGGTCCTGGGCCTGCTTGGACTCCTACGCCACGTGGGCAACTCAAGGGTCCTCATCGTACCCCTGGCGGTGACGGGGTCGTTAAAGAGGGCTAAACGACTACTAGGCTAGCCCCTCTACCTTGCCGAGACTATCTTGATCACATCTCCCGGCTTCAGCTGGTATGACTCCCCTATCCTCTGCCCGCTCCTAGCGTCTATTGCGTATAGGAACCCCTTCCCGAGGTCCGTGTGGATCTTGTAGGCCAGGTCCCGTGGGGTCGAGCCCCGGGGTAGGAGGATCACGTCTGGCAGGATCCTGCCCTCCTTATCCGTGTATTTGCCCGGGTCATCCACCGGGTATACTGGTATTAGGCCTAGGACCTCGAAGACCGCCTTGTCTATGGCCCTCTGGACGCCGGTGCTGCCTAGCCTCGAGAGGACGAGGTCCCT
>JALUDK010000303.1 GCA_027044005.1 Acidilobaceae archaeon
CCCGATCTGTATCTCATACTTCAGCCACCTGTAGTACCAGTCAGTGTAGGCCGGTACGCCGTATAGGTCCTTCTGGGGGCTCTGGAGGTTCCCGTATCCCCAGAAGTGCACCCCGTAGCCCCCGCTTATCAGCACCGCTACAGCCCGGTTCATGCCTAGGGGCCTGTTGGCGTAGATTATGCTGGGCCACCACCCGTTCACCTTCTCCCACTTCCCCTCCCAGCTGTAGGCGAAGTGGTACTCCTTCTGCTTCCCCGTGCCGTCCACTTCCCCGGCGGTTGAGGCGTTTATGTAGCCTACGCCGGGTATGTAGACCATCTGGTAAAGCCACCAGTCCATATTGTCGAATGCCAGGGTTACCCTTACATTGCTCATGTTCAGCGTGGAGTTGTTCCTGACCTTCAATAATACCTTCACGTAGGGTTTGCCTGGTTCTAGGATGAATTCCTGTGTGAAGGTTAGGTTCCCATCGCTCATGACGCGGGTAGCGTTGCCTATGGGGCTCGTGGATATGCTGTAAGATACTATCTTCCCAGTGCCTAGGCTCCCGTCGCTGGTGTCCCATATTCCCTTATAGTCGCTCGTCTGGTTCGGGAGGAGGTACCATACCTCGGGGGCCCTGAGGTTAGCGGTGTACCACAGGTTGGGCCAAGCCTTGTCCTGCTCGTATATGTTGCTGTAGTCCTTGTAGACGTCTAGGCTCAACGCTATTATCCTGGTGTAGTTACCGTTGTCGGTCCTCGTGCCTGAGAGATCTCCTCCAATGTTCACTATGAGGTTGCCTAGGCTGAAGTCCTCCGGGTCCGTGGAGAGAGTCCTGATGGTCCTGCAGGGAGTGTAGCGGCTGAATAGGTATATCCAGCCGTTGTCATCATATGTAAGTATATTCTTATAGTTGTCCAGCAGGTTGGATAGGAGGGATTCGTTGTTTAGGTACACTATTATCTGAGCGGCCTCCCCCTGCTCTGTGTTCCAGTACCAGCACTGTCCCTCACTGGTGCCCCAGGTCTCCTTGAACAATCCTAGGTCAGGGTTGTACAGGCGTTGTACCAGTACTTCTGCCATGCGGGTCCAGATGTGGGGGGAGGCGTCTATCACCAAGCTAGGCGTGACCCAGTCCTGCACCCCGGCGTTCACGGGTAAGGCTGTGAGGGATGCTATAATCATCATCAGCCCGAGGAGCCTGTACAGTCTGGTCCACATCACTATTAGACACCCCTGTTTACTCGTAGAACTCCTCGGGGCGCCTCCTCATACTGCTGAGAACGATGTACACTATGAAGCTTGCGAACACTATCAAAGCCACGTACCCATTCCATAATCCTATGAATACACTCTTAATATTCTGGGCGCTCTGGTCCCACTGCCTGTCTATCAGCCCTGTCTGGTTGAGCCTGTCGTAGACACCCCACATGGTTCCAATCATGCCTGTGAGGAACGTCATGGCTATCCATGCGCCGAATAATCCTATGATACCTACAACCCAGGCTCTAGCCGCCAAGGCCTCCCCCGGGTAGAACTGCGTTAAAACGGGAACAACGGCTCCGGGTAAAGTATCTCTGCGTAACTAACCTTCCTAGACCTCACCGGGGGTTTAACGCTGCGCCTCCTACGCTTGGGGGTGGAAGGTTTGGGGACAGATAGAACTGGGGGTGCTCCACTGTTGCCTCCGCCTAAGACGTCGTTTACAGTTGACTCGTCAAGTGATCCCTTCTCCCCGGATCCTTCTCTGGTGCCTGCATCCTCTCCCCCTATGATACCGGGGATATCTATGTTATATTCCCGGGATAACCCCCGGGTATACTGGGAGGTATCCATGGGGTATAGGCCGGGCATAACGGGTATGCTCATCCCTCCCACCTTGAAAACCGGGGGCTCCAACAATTCCTCTATCTCCCTAGGCATTACTCTAGTGTCGAGAGAGGCCTCCTCGAGGGGGTCTATGGTTACCCTCCTCAGACCATACTTCCCTGTCTCTAGGTCTAGGCTCCACTCCTCCATCCCAACTATCCTCTTGCCTCCCCCGAGGTCCCATGCTATCCAGGCCCTCCTGTAGAGGTCACCTTTGGGCTCCTCGTATAGTAATACTCTGTACCGGGGTGTTTTCAGCCACGTAGCCGTGGGCTTGTTCTTTATTTTGGTACTGTAATTCAGCTCCCTAAGCGGTCCCTTCTCCAAGTCCTCCCTTACCCATAGGAGTTTATCTGACTCCAACGCCCCCAGCCTAGATTCCATAATGGATGAGTCTTCTGAGCCTGCTCTGATGTATCCTACGGCCTTCTTTACTCCCCCGTAGTCCGTTAGTTTGAAATCCGCTATTGCCCCGGCTTCACGGGCCTCCGCTATCGTCGCCGCTGTGTCCGGCGCCATATAGCTGGGGGGTTTAGAGAATGCCTCCCCTAGGAGCAGGGGGCCTGTTATACTCCCCAGTGTAAACGCTAG
>JALUDK010000304.1 GCA_027044005.1 Acidilobaceae archaeon
CGTCGAAGACGTATACCGGTTTGACTCCTTCCTCGGCGAGGTTTATGGTCCTGTAGAAGAGGCCGCTTAGGTGGCTCGTCACCCTGCCCTGCCTGTCCATGAGCGGGGTGCCGTCTGGCTGTCTTATCGCGGCGAGGAACTGGTAGAGGGTGTTGTAGGCGTCTAGCGCTATGGTGTTGCCCTTTAGGGCTTTGACTTCAACCTCCCTCCTCGCGCTCCTAGGGATCAAATCTCTGAGGTTTACACCCACGACTGGCCCCCATAATGTCTGAGGCCGGGGAGGGGATATATTGGGGCGTGCTATTTGAGGAGCCTTACGTCGATCTCGTCTCCACTGGAGAAGGTCCTCACGTAGCCTAGTGTCTCGAGGACTATGAGTACCCTTACCAGGTCTATCCTGGATATGTCTACTCTCCTGTTCTTTAGGTGTGCTAGCAGCTCTGCGTCCCTGACCGGGGCGCTGCCGCCTTTTGATAGGTCCATGATGGCGTCGTATACTATATTCTCGAGGGGCTGGCTGTGCCATATCCTCTGGACCACCC
The DNA here is from genome assembly GCA_027044005.1 of Acidilobaceae archaeon. Lineage (GTDB taxonomy): Archaea > Thermoproteota > Thermoprotei_A > Sulfolobales > Acidilobaceae > S012-22. The sequence goes on from JALUDK010000304.1 coordinate 543, forward strand.
TGCGCCACCTCGGGGGCTAGTATGATATTGTAAGCCTCTCGGTCTTCGCCTCTGCCTTGATCTGCCTGGCCTGCTCTAGCCAGCGCTGGTAGTACTCTATCATCTGCCTCGTCACGCTGGGCCTCACCTTCTTCAGTGCATCCTCGAAGTGCTTCCAGCCGACGCTCCTCATGTTTATATCGTCCCTGAGCGCTATCATAGCTGCCTCCCTGACTAGGGCTGCAAGGTCCGCGCCAGTGTAGCCCTCTGTCATCCTTGCCAGCTCTCTTAGGTCTACCTCCTCTGCTAGCGGTATGCTCCTGGTGTGTATCCTCAGTATCTCCAGCCTGCCCTCCTCGTCTGGCGGCGGGACGTAGATGAGCTTCTCCAGCCTGCCCGGCCTTATGAGGGCCGGGTCCACTATGTCTGGCCTGTTGGTTGCCGCTATCACAACTACGTCCTGTAGGTCGGTGATGCCGTCTATCTCGGTTAGCAGCTGGCTCACGATCCTCTCCCCGACCCTTGAACCCACGTCGGTGCCCCTCACGTAGGCTATGGCATCTATCTCGTCGAAGAATACTATTGCTGGGGCGTACTGCCTAGCCTTCTTGAATATCTCCCTTATGGCCTTCTCGCTTTCGCCTACCCATTTGCTTAGTATTTCTGGTCCCCTGACTGCTATGAAGTTTGCCCCGCTCTCCGTGGCGGCGGCCTTGGCTAGCAGCGTCTTACCCGTGCCCGGGGGGCCGAAGAGGAGTATACCCTTAGGCGGCCTAATACCCATCCTTGCGAAGGCCTGGGGGTATTTGAGTGGCCACTCTACTACTTCCCTTAGCTCCTGCTTCACCTGCTCCAGCCCACCAATATCCTCCCACTTAACCTCGGGCACCTCTACCTGTATCTCCCTTAGCCCGCTTGGTGTTATGTCCTTGAATGCCGCTATGAAGTCCTCCATCTTTACTATCATCTTCTCGAGGACCTCTACTGGTATCTTCTCCTGTTCTATATCGATCTCGGGGAGGTACCTCCTGAGGGCGTGCATCGCCGCCTCCCTGACTAGGGCTGCAAGGTCCGCGCCAGTGTAGCCCTTGGTTAGCTCCGCTATCTTCTCCAGGTCAACGTCCTCTGCTAGTGGCATGTGCCTGGTGTGGATCTGGAGTATTTCTAGCCTGCCCTGCTTGTCTGGTAGGGGCACCTCTATCTCCCTGTCGAACCTGCCGGGCCTCCTGAGGGCGGGGTCTATGGCGTTGGGCCTGTTGGTTGCCGCTATCACTATGACTTGGCCCCTGCTCTCTAGGCCGTCCATTAGGGCTAGGAGCTGTGCTACTACCCTCCTCTCTACCTCTCCTACCACCTCGTCCCTCTTGGGGGCTATCGCATCTATCTCGTCGATGAATATTATGCTGGGAGCGCTCTTCCTCGCCTCCTCGAATATCTCCCTGAGCCTCTGCTCGCTCTCCCCGTAGAACTTGCTCATGATCTCCGGGCCGTTGATTGCTATGAAGTGGGCGTCGCTCTCATTGGCGACAGCCTTGGCTAGCAGCGTTTTACCCGTGCCCGGGGGGCCGTAGAGTAGCACTCCCTTGGGAGGCTCTATGCCTAGCCTCTTGAATAGCTCGGGGTGCCTCAGGGGGAGCTCTATAAGCTCCCTGACCTTGACGATCACGTTCCTCAGGCCGCCTATGTCCTCGTATGTTATCTTAGGGACGCTTATCTGCGACACCGGCTTCTCGAGGACCTCTACTATTGTGTTCTCCGACACTATCACGGGGCCCCTGGGCTTGGTCATTATCACGTTTAGCTGTACTGCCTGGCCTATCGCGGGGACTACTACCGTGTCCCCCTCCATGACTGGTATACCTATCAGCTTCTTCTTAACATACTTCTTGAACCCCTCGTCCACACTCATGGAGTGGACTA
>JALUDK010000305.1 GCA_027044005.1 Acidilobaceae archaeon
GGTGATGCAGTGCAGCCAGGTCAAGGAGAGGTTCAACGCCACCAGGGCCTCAAGGGCCCAGAGGCTCCTCCGGGGCATGGTTAAGCTAGAAGACCAGCCCGGAGAGCCCCGGGTTGTGGCGGGGCTAGACGCGGCCTACACTAGGATGAGGGGGAAGAGCATAGGAATCGGGGTAGCAGTAGCCATAGACGCAGATAGCCTAAAACCGGTATCCTGCAAGTGGTACGCAGCAGAGGTGTGTGTACCCTACATACCAGGGCTCCTAGCCTTCAGAGAGATGAGGATCATGGCGCCACCCCTCTCAATCCTAGCCGAAGAGGTCAGTATAGACATGGTCATAGTGGACGGCCACGGCATAGCCCACCCCAGGGGCTTCGGCATAGCATCCCATGTAGGCGTGGCCTTCCGGATCCCCTCGATAGGCGTTGCAAAGAAGAGGCTCTACGGCGAGCTACGTAAGATCGGGGACAGGACCTACCTAATGGACGGCGATAAGCCCATAGGAGTCTATACCGGGGGGATCTACATCAGCCCGGGCCACATGGTAACGGTAGAGCGGGCGGCCAGGATTGTGGAGAGGCTGAGGGTCAGGGGGAAGCTGCCAGAGCCGACCAGGGTAGCGGATATGGTCACCAAGAGGCTGAAGAGGAGGATACCCGGGCTAGGACTTGGCGAGTGCAGTACAGAGGCTAGAAGTACAGGCCTTCTTGATTATATCTGACGTGCTTCTCATCCCGTCGGAGAACGCATGCTTACCCGGGTACCTCACAACCAGAGGCCTCTTCCCCGTCCTCCTCTCAGCCTCCCCGGCAAGCCACTCCTCGTCAAAAGCCTGGTCAGGCCCCAGGACTATAACATCAGGCCTAACATCCTCCACACTCTTCAACGGATCCCCCTCGTGGCCCAGCCTAGCCTGGTAGACGTATCGTATAGAGGAGACCACTCGAAGCCTATCCTCCTCACTCAACAGCGGGCGCCTCCCCTTAATCCTCTCAACAGTAGAATCCCTAGCAACAACAACGACAACCCTGCCATACCTAGAGGCAAACCTAAGGAGATCCACGTGGCCAGGGTGTATGAGGTCGAAAGTGCCCCCAACGAAGACTATAGGCTTCTCCGGTGGCCTACCCCACTCGGGCTCGACGACGCCCAGGTACTTCAAAGCATCGATTAAGCCCTCGGCGTAGCTAGCAGCGGCCAGGGCGGTTAGGGGATCGCCAGAATTGAGGTAGTACTCCGCATCCCCAGCATACCTCTCAGCGGCATCAACCAGTCTATCCAGGCCAGGGCCAAGCTCCCCTAGCCTACGCTTCAGCCTCCCCAGCGCATCCCTAACGCCCCTTATATACAGCTCAGCCCTGGACTCAGCGTCGCCCAGACCCACTCTAACCCCCAGCGAGGCCTATAGGCGGCGTGGGGATATAACTCGCCCAAGGGATACCCTTTAATATACCATTCGGGGTAACCTACATCAAGCCCTGGGAGAGGGCCGGTAGCTCAGCCAGGCAGAGCGGCGGGCTTTTAACCCGTAGGCCTACGAGGCGCTGGCCTGTAGGGCGGAAGTCCCGGGTTCAAATCCCGGCCGGCCCGCCACACCCCCCTACAGGGCACGGAGGGCTCCTAGCAGGTGGGGCACGATACCCTAATAAGCCCCCGACGCCGCCTCCCCCCTGGTTGGGGGTAGTAGGCACCTTGCCGTCTAAATCCAGGAGGATAACGAAGAAGATACTGAAGCACGAGCTTGTACCCGAGCATCGGATACTGACACTGGAGGAGGCCGCCGAGGTCCTTAGGCGGTATAACGTGAAGCCGTGGAACCTGCCCCAGATCAGCATCAACGACCCGGTGATCAAGCTCCTAGGAGGGAAGCCCGGGGATATCGTAGAGATCAAGAGGCGGTCGCCCACCGGTGGCGAGGCGGTAGCCTACAGGATAGTAGTCCCGTTCTAGCACGGAGCCGAGAGGAGAGGGTGGACAGCATGTCGGAGCTAGGGATCACAGTGGACGACCTATGGACAGTCTACTCCACCGGCATGAAGGAAATGGGCCTAGCAAGGCAGCACCTGGACTCATTCAACGACTTCGTGACAGACAGGATCCATAAGATAGTCAAATCATTCGGTGAGATAAAGCCGGCATGGAGGGCGGTGGCAAGCAGGAGGAGGAGGTACACCCCCGTCGACATGTCCGAGGTCAAGATTGTCCTGGGCAAGCTGAGTATAGGAGAGCCGATGGTAAAGGAAGCGGAGGGCCACACCCATAGGGTTAGGCCACTAGAGTGCAGGATAAGGAACCTAACATACGCCGCCCCCCTCAGGCTGGAGATGATACTGGTAGAGAATGGCGTCGAGGTCCACAGAGAGGAGGTCGAGATCGGGGAGATCCCGATAATGATCAAGTCAGCGATAGACCCGCTATCCAAGATGAGCCCCGAGG
>JALUDK010000306.1 GCA_027044005.1 Acidilobaceae archaeon
GGAGAAGTGGCTAAGACCAGGAGCATACCCAGGAGAATCGCTGCTAGAAGCGGAGATAGCCGTCGCATAACAATACAAATATACAAAAATCATTATGTATGATGGAAGTAATTAGTAAAATATTATAATTATATTGTAGTTGCGTCTATTGCTTGTGATGCTTATCCTGGCCGTTATCAGTATACCTATACAGCTCCTGCTTCGCATGGGATATGATGTGTAGGATCAGGTCCTTCTCGCTGGAGAAGTAGTACTTCCCGCAGACAGGGCACACCATGAGCCCCCCATTCCTGATCCTAGCAACCACTACCGACCCACGATACCTAGCCACAACCTCCCTATACTCCTCCCCATCAACCGTAGCATGATCCATAGGAGGACACCACCCAAACCCTTAGTATACGAGCACCCCCCAGGGTAGGCCGAGGGGCCCAGTGATACCCCGGGAACCCCGGAGCCAAATACCCATAAATACCACATACCAGAATAGAACAGGAACCTGGACAGTAGGTATACACCACAGGGCTAGGTGGGAGGCGCCTACCCAAAATGGACCAGGTCAGATGCGTGGAGTCCGAGTGCATCTCGCTCCTGAAGAGAGTAACAAGCATCCTAGAATCACACGGGTTTAACGTTGAATGCAACGGGAAGATGAGGGGGGCTAGTGGATCCTACTGGGACGTACCATGCATAGGAAGCCTGAACATAGGCCCAGTAACGATCAGGATAGGAGTAGCAGCGGCATCAACCGTCGATAGCGACGCAGTCGAGTACTACCTCTCCGCCAAGAACGACCTTGCCCTAGACAAGGTAATAGTAGTGACAAGGGAGAGGCCCCCAGGGGAGCTGGTAAGGCTGGCATCAAGGCTAGGCATAAGCGTGGTACCCGGGCCCGAGATAAGGGAACCCCTGGGGCCGAGTGAGAGGGGGGAAACACTCTACATACACCCACAAGTCACAGTAGAGGAGGTCCTAGAGAGGATAAGGACAGGGAGGATCAGGGGGCTCAAGCCGGTAATCCCGATACTAGGAAGGAGGAAGAACATACTAGGGGCAAGGCTACTCCTCTACCCCCTACTATGCTACAGGGGCACGATACATGCGCACCTAGGCGGTGAGGGGGCGATAGCAACCAGAGAGGTGGACCTATGCTTCGAAGCCGGATCCGGCTCCCTGGTAACGGTGGAGGAACACGGCCTCTCAATCGTATGGGAATGGGGCCAGCTAGGCGAGATAGAGGACACAGCGGTTGACGTGCTAGCAGTTATAGGGGAGATCGGGACGGTTAGCCTAACCCAGCTCAAGGAGCACTTCAGCGACATAGACGTGGAGATAGCGCTAAGCGTGCTTGAGGAGTACGGGCTAGTAGACAGGCTAGGCGGCGACATGTACACCATAGCGAAGCCCCCCATACAAGGCTACAAGTCGCCCATGACAGAGCTCCGCGGGCTACTCGCGAAGGAGCCACCCCAGGCCAGGTGCGTCAGGAGGCTGGAGCCAATGGTGGACCCGCTTAAGCTGAGGAGGATAGTAGAGTCCATAGGCACGGTAGAGGAGGAGGCGGTCCTCTACTACCCAGTATACATGGTAGTAGTTGAGGATGAGAGGAGCGACATAAAGCAGACGATACTAGTAGACGGGGTCAAAGGCACCAGGCTAGACGACCTCGAGGAGGTTGTAAGCGACAGCAAGATGGTCAAGCCGATAGAGAAGATAGTAGAGGAGGTTGAGAAGAGGAGAGAATGCGCGTCGGAACCGGCTCAGCCACCTCACAGCCAGCCGGCTCGGCCAGGCTAGGGGATCCCCACAGGCTATTGTGCCCCGCCAGACCAAGCCACCCCCATCGCAACCCCCGAAGGGGCCTACGGGGCGGCCGTGAGACAGGCGGGGCCCCAATTATGGATCCAATAGGGGAGGGTGCAACGTAAATAATCCTACACCCACACCCCCACCCGGGTGCAAGACGAGGTGGAGCCCGGGAAGACAGCACTCCTGGCCATGAGGGAGATCGCAGGCTTCATAGAGGAGGCCGTAAAGGAGATAGACGAGGCCGAGGTCACGAGGCTGATCGAAACTATCGCCTCCATATACGGAGACCCCTCCAGGAAGATCCTAGTAATGGGAGCCGGCAGGAGCGGGCTAGTAGGCAAAGCCTTCGCCATGAGACTACTACACATGGGATTCAACTCCTACGTGCTAGGAGAGACGATAGTACCCAGCGTCAGGAAGGGAGACCTAGTACTAGCCATATCCGGCTCGGGCAGGACCAGGCTAATCGTGACAGCCGCGGAGACGGCAAAAACCGTGGGGGCCACGGTGGCTGCGATAACAACGTACCCAGAAAGCCCCCTCGGCAAGCTGGCAGACGTGATAGTCAGAGTCCCGGGGAGGACCAAGCTGGCCGAGAGAATGGACGACTACTTCGCAAGGCAGATA
>JALUDK010000307.1 GCA_027044005.1 Acidilobaceae archaeon
GAGATTATCCTAGTGTATAGGCCGCCTAGGTCTAGTGGCTTTCCTGTGACTACGCCGAAGTACTGGCCCCTCTTTATCCTGCTATACTGGTCGAAGAACCAGGTCATGACTTGGGGGTCCGTGTAGACGTCTGGTGCGGGTATGTCCTGGTCTACTCCGACGACGTCGCTTATCGCCTCGAAGTAGGCCCGTGATAGCCTCTCTAGCTCTGACTTGGAGAGCATGTGTGGGTCTACCCTGACGCCGCCCTTGCCGCCTCCGTAGGGTAGTCCTGCTAGGGAGTTCTTCCATGTCATCCACATGCTTAGGGCTATAACCTCGTTCATAGTCACGTCGGGGTGGTACCTGACTCCGCCCTTATAGGGGCCCAGGGCGCTGTTGTGCTGGCTCCTCCAGCCTATGAACACCTTGACGCTGCCATCATCCATCTTAACCGGTATCTTGACCTGGATTATCCTCTCAGGCACTGCAAGCATCACGTATACATCGTCTCCCAGTCCTAGGAGGTCGACCGTCTGCTTGAGCTGCTTCTTAGCCTCCTCGTATGGATCACGGTGTGCCATTCCACGGCACCGGGTAGATATATGCGTCGCCATGGTATAAATGCACTCGCTATTCTAACATATTGTTTTATACAAATACTGTCTGGTTATAACACGCATCCCCAACCCACCAGGACCCCACCATGTGCGGGGGCCAGAGGCCCGTGGCTCACGGCGCCCTGCATGCAGGGCCTCACCCGGGCGTCGCAACCCCCGGGATAAGGAATATATCCCATACACCGGGGGGTATAAGTCCTCCATGGATAAGGTGGGGATCGAGACTGTGAAGTGCATAGGCCTGGTGACAGACTTCGGCGATAGCCCCTACACGGGGATCATAAGGTCGCTCGCATACAGTATAACCGGGGAAGGCTCCTGTATAGTGGACATAGACCATAGCGTGCCGAGCTTCAGCACCCTAGCCGGGGCCTATGTTGTAGCCCACACGTACAGGTGGCTCCCTAGGGGCAGCATAGTAGCCACAGTCGTAGACCCCGGCGTCGGGTCGACTAGGGATCCGGTAGCAGTTGAGGCTGGCGACTACTACTTCATAGGACCAAACAACGGGGTCCTATACCCCGCTATAGCACGGGAGGGCTTCAAGCAAGGAGTACGGCTATCACCCCAGAAGATAGCCAGGCTAGCCGAGCCCAGGTTCCTAGGCAAGCTACCCCGGGGAAAGTGGCCCCTCTCAAACACATTCCACGGGAGAGACGTGTTTGTGCCAGCCGCCGCCCTAGTAGCCCTGGGGCACAGGCTGGAGGAGCTGGGGGAGCCTTTAGAGCTGAAGGACCTAGCCAGGGCCTCTATAGACTATGTTGAGAGGAGTAACAGCGGCTATCGCGCCACCGTGGTTTACGTCGACAAGTTCGGCAATGCCGCCCTTAGTGCTAGGGAGCACTCTATACCGCTCAAGCTAGGCGAGCCGGTTATAGTTGAGACCATGTCAGGGGTCTCATACAGGATCCCGTTCCTGAGGACCTTCTCCGACGTGAACCCGGGCGACCTGGTTATGTATGTGAATAGCTTCGGCCACCTCGAGATTGCGGTTAACCAGGGTAGCGCCGCTAGGAAGCTGGGGCTGGAGATAGGGGAGAAGATTACGATACACGTGGCTAGCCTCTAGTACCTCTCCACCTCTAGCCCCTTGAACAGGTCCTTGTACCTATCGTAGACGTTGCACTCTATTATAATGTCGTCCCCCATCCTGATTAGTGTCAGCCCCTCCAGGGGGATCGGCTCCGGCTCTGGCAGGCCTCTTGGCTTCTCCGTCCCGGCATAGACTAGCCTGTTACCCTGCTTCCTCCAGTAGTATCTGCCATAGTACTCGTATATCTTTAAGGTGCCGTCGCTAAGCCTCTTGTAGACCTTGTGGACCGGCTTGAGGTAGTAGCCAGTGTCTGATATCCTAGTGTTGTACTCGTATATCTTGTACTTTACCTCGTCGAGGATCTCGTCTATCCTGGAGGCCCCTCCCCTGACTAGCAGCCTGCACTCGCTGTTCATGCCTCCTCGTCCAGCCAGAGCCTCAGGCTCTCCCTTCTCCTGACTTCCCTGAGCATCCTATCTAGGTGCCTGTAGACTGTTCCATGCATCCTTCCCTCTGCTAGCATCTCCACTGCCTTCTTTGCTAGCATAGCCCTCTCGTAGTCTCCTATTATCGCTACATAGTGGTCTCCGACATGTATGTATGTGCCCGTCATCTCTTCCAGGGTCCTCCTGGCCCTGCCCCTTTCTCCTATTATCCTTGCTTTAACCCTGGTTAGGTGGTTTGGGGAGTCTCCTACTATCTGTTTTAGGTCAACTATCACTAGTATCTGGTCCTCGTCCAGTAGGCGGTATGCCTTCTCTGGGGGGAACCCGTAGGCTATAGCCTTCACCACCTC
>JALUDK010000308.1 GCA_027044005.1 Acidilobaceae archaeon
AAGCAGGACCCCACTCACAGCTAGTCAAGAGGCTCCTCGACGAGACCCGGGGCGCGTTGAAGCCGGTGCAGGGGAGGAAGGAGGACCCAGCCCACCCAGCGATACACCCCACAGGAGAGAAGCCAGGCCAACTAGACAGGGACCACTGGAACATCTATGACATGATAGTGCGTAGGTTCCTAGCCGCATTCTCGAGCCACGCCACCCTAGCCAGGACCACGCTGATACTAGAGGACAGGGACGGGTACAAGTACCAGGCACGAGGAGTCCAGGTCGTGGAGGAGGGATGGCTATACTATTACCACTTCTCCAAGCCAAGGGAGGGCGAGATACCACGCATAGGAGTAGGCGGGGAAGCCAGGGTAGAGGGGGCAAAGATGCAGACTAGCTGGAGCAAGCCCGGGGCCAGCATAGCCAAGATAGACCTGCTAAAGTGGATGGAGAGGGTCAACATAGGCACGGAGGCTACTAGGAGCAGGATAATAGAGGTACTATTCAAGAGAGGCTACCTAGTCGAGGACAGGGGCGGAGTAGAGGTCAGCGACCTAGGCTTCACTGTGGCCACGATAATAGAGGAGCTATTCCCCCAGCTAGCCTCTCCCGGCCTAACCAGGCAGTTCGAGGAGAAGCTGGAGGAGATAAGGGAGGGTAGAGCATCCAGGAGGGAAGTGGTAGAGGAGGCTATAAGGGTCATAGATGGCCTCATAAGGGAGTACCAGGAGAACCTGGAGAGGGTAGGGGCCAGGCTCTCCCAGGCCCTAGGCCTAACCGAGCCCAGGGTTAGATGCCAGATCTGCGGCAGAGAGGCGAGGGGCTGCGGAGGCTACACGCTCTGCCCCCTACACTGCGAGGCCGTTAGGAGAGTCCAAGAGGCCCTACCCAGGCTAACCCACGCAATGGGTGAAGCCGGGGATAAGGCCCTGGAGAGGCTGGCCACCATGAAGACCGCGGGCAGGCTAATCAGAGAGGCAGCTTCCTTCCTCAAAACCCGGGGGCACGGTCAGCCCTTATAGAGTATAGTGAGGCCGCCCAGGTAGGGTATCTTAACCGGGGAGTCCCCCAGAGAGATCACAACCCCAACGATGCTAGAATCTGGTACACCATAAGCGCTATAGGGGCCAACCCTGTAGGGCCTCCTACATACATCGGGGTACCCGTAATCAGGTATAGAATTATTATCGCCCTTGATCACATAACAAGTAATATTACTATACTCGTAGACGCCGATCACCCTGTGTATTATAAAGCGTCCAGACTTATCCTTATACACGACAACAGACCCAACATCAGGCTGCCCCCTCTTATCTAGGAACACAAGGTCGCCCGTATGGAGGAGGGGCTCCATACTCCTACCCTCAACAACCGCAAACCCGCCAAAGAATATAGCATAACCATAGAGTAGTGCGAGCGCGAGCAGAGAGGCGGCGAGTAGAATTGACACCGCCAGCCTCAGCAGCCTGACGGCCACCAGGTGCACCCCATGGGGTGCAAGCCCGGGTTCAAGGGTTATAACACTACAATACCGCGCTACACCAGGTAGAGTGGCATGGGGCCGAGCAGGTTGATTGAGGTAGACCCAGAGGCCAGGAGGATGGGGGCAGAGATAAGGTACATCATAGTGGATAACGTAGAGGTAGGTCCATCCAGCCTGGTAGCACAGAAGGTGCAAGACCTTGTAGAGAGATTCAGGGAGAACATAGGAGACATGGAGGCCCTCGCGAGGCACCCACACGTTAGGGCATACAGGAAGCTATTCTGGAGCATGAAAGTAGATCCAACCAAGACAAGGCCAAGCCCAGAGGCCCTAGCCAGGAGAGTCATCAGGACAGGCAGGCTTCCAAGCATAAATAGCGTGGTAGACTCAGGCAACGCAGCCAGCCTATACACACTAGTCTCCATAGGCCTCTACGACCTAGACAAGGCCAAGCCACCCCTCAGGGTCAAGGTCCTAGAGGGAGGGGTCTTCAAGCCAATAGGAGGAGGCGAGTCTAGGGTGCCCCAGGGAATGATGGGTCTGGTAGACGGCCAGGGAAGGATAATCCACCTCTACGCCCACAGAGACAGCAGGGAGACAATGATAACCGAGTCGACTAGAAGGGTCCTAGCAGTCGCCTACGGGGCACCAGGGATACGCGCTGGTGACCTTGACGCCGCGCTAAGGCTCTTCCTAGAGGTGCTCAAGGGGTGAGGTGCCCCTAGCCTTGGAGCCGGAGGAGGCGAGGAGGATAGCAGTAAAGGCGGCGGCGGAGACTGCTGCCATGCTGAGGGACAATGCATGCACCCCCAGGATGGCTAGCGTGATCCGGGGCGAAACCACCAGGGCAGACCAGATGGCGGAGGAGTACGCAGTAGAGATCCTCAAAGCAGAGGGTGTGAAGGCCAAGATCATAGGGGAAGAGGGCGGGGTCTATGGCGAGGGGGATATAGT
>JALUDK010000309.1 GCA_027044005.1 Acidilobaceae archaeon
CAGGGCGGGGGCTGGTAGCGCCTTTGCGAGGCTGTCAAGGAGGAGGATTAGTGTGAGGCGCCTCTACAGGGAGTGTACAGGCTAAATCCCGTTAGGGCGGCTTCGCCAAGTGGGTTGCTGGGTTGCGCAGGGTGGACTATAGGGAGTATCTGGAGTATGCTAGGAGTAGGGGTGTGGTTAGGGTTGAGGGGGTTGAGATAAGGCTAGACCCGGTTAGGGTGGAGAGGCTCCACCCCACTCCGGAGGAGCTCACCGGCGTAGACACAACAGTGTGGAGCTTCCCAAGGAGGGGCTCCTGGGCCACACACCGGGGCGACTATAGGGGGAACTGGCCGCCCCAGCTGGCCAGGGCCCTCATACTCATGTACACAAGGCCCGGGGACACTGTCCTAGACCCCATGGTTGGGAGCGGGACTACGTGTGTTGAGGCCATGCTCCTCGGAAGGAACTGTGTGGGTATCGATATCAGCTATGACGCCGTTATGCTAACCCTCCATAGGCTATACTGGCTGAGGAGGCACCTGGAGGAGCTATCGGGGGGCTGGGAGGGGGAAGTGCCCCTTGACGAGGTCCTCCGGGCTAGGGTTGAGGTGTACCACGGCGATGCCCGAAGCCTAGAGGAGATCGGGGACGATAGTATAGATCTAGTCGCGACCCACCCCCCATACTATAACATTATAAGATACACCAGGCATAGGAGCCCCGGGGACCTCTCAGCATCTAGAAGGCTCGAGGACTACCTCCGGAGCATATACACGGTTGCGCTGGAGGCCTATAGGGTGCTCAAGCCTGGGGGTCACATGGGGATCCTCGTTGGCGACACGAGGATTAGGAGGCACTACGTGCCGATAACCCACCACGTCCTAGAGGTGCTGCTAAGGGCCGGGTTCACGCTCCGCGAGGAGGTAGTGAAGATCCAACACCGTATGAAGACTACTAGGGAGAGATGGGCCAGGGCAAAGAGGGACTTCCTCCTGATATACCATGAGAAACTCTACATACTCAGGAAGCCAGCGGAGGGCGAGGGGGCTAGGTACAAGTATAGCCGCTACCTTGACCTGGACGAGGTGCTGGACGGCTGAGGGGTTAAGTACCCCGCGGGTCGTCTTGGACTATTGCCAGGTGCTTGGCCGGGGTGCTGAGGGACTACCTGATCCTGCTCTTGGCGGTTGTGAACATATCATTCGCATCAATACTAGTCAGGCTGCTGGCAGGGGAGGGCGTGCATGGCTTCGCCGCCGCAACATGGAGGCTAGCCATCTCCGCGCTGCTAACCCTGGCGCTCCTCACCCTTAGGGGGTGGGAGGGCCCGAGGCCCGGTGCCAGGGACTTGGCCCTGATGACCGTGGCCGGGGTTGGGCTGGCCCTGCACTTCGACCTGTGGATGCTCAGCTTGGCGTATACTAGTGTGGCGGTTAGTGTTACGATAGTTGACTCCTACCCTGCGCTCCTGGCTGTTGCTGGCAGGCTCCTACTGGGTGAGAGGTACTCTCCCATACAGTACCTGGGCGCCGCGGTAGCTATGGCGGGGGTCGTGCTCCTGGCCACCGGGGGTAGGCTGGACTCGCCCACCGGCATGCTGGGCCCCCTCCTGGCCTTCGGGGGTATGATTGGGGTTGGCGTCTACTTCATAGTGGGGAAGGTGATGAGGGCCAGGTACTCGACCCTGGCCTATACCGGCGTGGTGTATACTATAGCCGCGGTTGTGAGCGCACTCCTAAGCCTGGCAATCGGAGTGGAGTTGTGGGGCTATAACGCCCGGTCCTGGATCCTCCTCGTACTCCTAGCCCTTCTGCCCATGATGGGTGGCCATACACTCCTCAACTACCTACTACGGAGGCTCAGCCTCCTAGCGACAACTGTGCCCGTGCTCGGGGAGCCCGTGGGGGCTACAATACTGGCGGCCCTCCTGCTAGGCGAGGCCGTGGGGCTGGAGACTGTACTGTTCATGGCCGTAACGCTGACTGGAATAGGATTAACGCTAGCCGGGGAGAGTAGGAGGGGCTAGGCTACGACCTCCTCAGCGATCACGACCCCGGCCCGCTTTAGGGTGTTGTAGACTGGGCACATCTTCCTCACCCCCTCGATGACCCTCTCAACCCCGGGCCCTGCATCCTCTACCATATACCTTATAGCCACCTCCTTGAGGCCCACACCCACCTCGAAGATGCCCCTAACCCTCACAGTCACCCTGCCATACTGTACTCCCATGCGTTGGGCTATCATCCTGAACATGGAGACCTCGCAGGCCGCAAGTCCGAGGAGGAACAGCTCCAGGGGAGTGAAGCCCCTACCAGTGCCGCCCACCTCCGGAGGCTCTGATACCGTCACCTCGAGGCTCCTAGCCCGGGCCAACCCCTCCATGCCGGGCGCGGTCTGGGCCTCCACCTCCACTGGTGGTATTGTTGGTACCTCCACTCCGCCG
>JALUDK010000310.1 GCA_027044005.1 Acidilobaceae archaeon
GGGCCCTCAAGGGGGGTGTCGTGGAGCCTGCGCACGTCTTCATGATCCACTATACCGTGGAGGCTATAGTCATAGTCATGCTGGGCGGCGCAGGCACACTACTAGGCCCCGTATTCGGAGCCATAACTTACATTGGCCTGAACTACGTGAGTAACGTATACATAGCACCGATACTGGAGAGCATGGGGATCAAGGCCACCGGGCTACACCTGATAATACTAGCCCCAATACTCCTAGCAATAATAATAGCGGCGCCCAACGGGATCGTTGGCCTACTCAAGGAGAGGATCAAGAACCCTAGGATCAGGAGCTTCATAACATAGCGGGGGTGATCAAGGGTGGCGGAGCTACTAAGGGTTGAGGGCGTGGTGAAGAGGTTCGGGGGTATAACGGCCCTCGACGGGGTGAGCCTGACAATAGAGCAGGGAGAGCTGATGGCGATCATAGGCCCCAATGGCAGTGGGAAGACCACGCTATTCAACGTGATCAACGGTGTCCTGAAGCCAGACGCGGGCAAGATAGTATTCGAGGGCAGGGATATAACCGGCCTACCGCCATACAAGAGGGTTGCCCTGGGCATAGCTAGGACCTTCCAGATACCAAAGCCCTGGCCCAACCTGACGGTCAGGGAGAACGTTGCTATAGGAGCACTGTTCGGGAGAATGCAGGGCAGGATAGGCGCTAGGGAGGCCCTAGAGATCGCCGATGAGATACTCGAGATCGTCGGGCTAAGCGGCAAGGCAGGGGTCGAGGCGGGCAAGCTCACGGTGCCCGAGAAGAAGGTCCTAGAGCTGGCACGGGCTATAGCGATGAGGCCCAAGCTACTCATGCTAGACGAGGTTGTAGCGGGGATGAGCCCCAAGGACGCCGACAGGATAGTGGACGTCGTCAAGAAGATCAGGGGCGAGTACAACATCTCAGTAGTCAGCCTGGTAGAGCACGTGATGAGGGTGGTCACCAAGTTCGCCGAGAGGGTAGTAGTGATGAACCAGGGCAGGGTGATAAGGGAGGGGCCTCCAGAGGAGGTCCTAAGAGACCCGCTAGTACAAAGGGTATACCTAGGGGGTGCATTATGATGGAGGAGCTGCTAAGGGTAGAGGGGCTAGAGAGCGGCTACGGCGAGATGCAGGTGCTATGGGGCGTGAGCCTCAAGGTACAGCGGGGCAGCCTGGTAGTGATCCTAGGCCCCAACGGAGCCGGGAAGACTACGACGCTGAGGAGCATAATGGGGATAATAAGGCCCTGGAGAGGGTCAATCACATTCAACGGCGAGGACGTGACGAAGCTACCGCCCCACAAGAAGGTGCCCCGCGGCCTGGTGCTAGTGCCTGAGGGGAGGCACCTCTTCCCCGACCTAACCGTCGAGGAGAACCTGCTAATGGGAGCCTACACTAGGGTGGGCAGAGAGGACCTCAGCGACACTCTGGAGCTGGTCTACAGCCTCTTCCCCAGGCTCAGGGAGAGGAGGAGCCAGAAGGCAGGCACCATGAGCGGCGGGGAGCAGCAGATGCTCGCCATAGGCAGGGCCCTCATGGCCAAGCCCAAGCTACTTATGCTAGACGAGCCCAGCCAGGGGCTCGCCCCCAAGATAGTCGGGGACATCCTGGAGACCCTTGTGAGGCTCAGGGAGGAGCAGGGCCTCACTATACTGCTAGTCGAGCAGAATATAGCGCAGAGCCTGAAGATCGCCGACTACGCCTACGTGCTTGAGCAGGGCAGAGTCGTGCTGGAGGGCACCTCCAACGAGCTGCTTGAGAAGGAGGACCTGGTCAAGGCCTACCTGGGGATCTAGGCCCACCCTTTGAAATCCTCAAAAACCCGCTACACCTATTTTAACCCGGCCCTCGGGTTTAGCCTATGTGGTGAGGGTGCGTGGGTGGCCGCGTTTGCCCAGAGGCATAGTATCCTCCCCGTGACCCTTCTACCCCTAGACTCCCTCAGGCCCCACGAGGAGGTCCTCGAAGACAGGGTTGAGAGGATTATGAGGGAGCTGGAGGAGAAAGGGGTACAGGAGCGCCCCATACTTGTAGACGCCAAGACCATGATCATCCTAGATGGCCACCATAGGACCGAGGCGCTCAAGAGGCTAGGGGCAAGGAGGATCGCGGCAGTGCTAGTAGACTACGATGCCGACCTCGTGACTGTCGGCTCGTGGAGACCGGAGATCAGGGTGACAAAGGACCTCGTCAGGAGTGCAGGCCTAACCGGCAGACTCCTGCCGCCAAGAACCAGCAGGCATCGCGTCAACGCTATGATACCCAGGGCAGACACGCCCCTGGAAGAGCTCAGGAGGTGACCAGGGTGGACTACGTACTGAAGCCCGTTGAGGCGCTGAGGAGCCCCGAGAATCCTCCCCTAGGCGAGGTCCTCGACGAGCTGGCACGCATCCTCAGGGAGTGGAGGGTGAAGGCGATCCG
>JALUDK010000311.1 GCA_027044005.1 Acidilobaceae archaeon
GTATTAGGGCTGGGGCTGGGCTTCTGGCCCTGGTTTCCGTCTTGTCTGCATCGATGCTCCTCCTCGACCCGTTGGAGGTGGCGTTTGCCTTGGCCCGGCTGGGTGCTCCTCCTATCGTGGGGTTCATGCTGGCCCTTGTGTTGAGGTCCTCCGAGTATATGGGTTATGCGGTGTATGAGGCCCGGGCCGGGTTGTATGGGAGGGGCTTGAGGGGCCTCCGGCTACTCTTATCCCTGCCTGGTCCCCTGGTTGTCCATGCTTTCAGCCTCTCGTCTATGCTTGGTGAGGCCCTCTTTTTCAAGTATCCTAGGAGGGGTAGGTCGTGGTATTATAGGACCCGGCCTAGGCTGCTGGACTATCTTGTTATACTCGCTGTCCTAGCCGGGTTTGCTGCCTGTTATATAGGCCATTTCTCCATCTTGTAGGCCATGTCCCAGAACATGTACTCGTACCTTGTTGCCGTGTGGAATATCCTTCTTAGCCTTTCATAGTCCCCTCCACTACTCCTCCACAGCCTCTCTATGGCCTCTTTGAACTCCTCTACTGCCTGGGCATAGTCGTTGCTCAGGTAGACCTGGGCCCATTCCTTGTAGAGGTCCACCTTGTTCTCCTCTAGTTTATCCTTGTTATGCATCGCTATCTCCCTATAGCTCCAGTAGCAGGGTAGCAGGGATACGAGGCACTCTAGCGGAGTGCCTAGGCTACAGGTGGATATCATAAAGTTTACGTAGGCTACATTGGTGGGGGCTGGCTCTGCCTTGACTACATCTTCTAGTGAGAGGCCTAGCCTTGATAGTAGCCTCTCGTAGTTGGCCATCTCGGTGGAGGCTAGGAATGATGCGTGGGCTAGGGCTGTGCGTAGGGTCTCGAAGTCTCCCTTGCTGGCTGCTATGCTCAGGGACTTGATTAGGCCTATGAGGTAGTTGTAGTCTTGCACCGCGTAGAACCGGAACTTTTCTAGGGACAGCACTCCTCTGTAGAGCTCGTCGACGAAGGGGTGCTCTAGGAGTCTGCTCCATGCATTGATCGAGTCCCTCTTGAGCATTTCAGCCAGCAAGTCCCGCCCCCGTGTGCTTGGCTGGGGTAGGGGGTTAAGTGTGGGGGTTCATAAATCATGGGTCGCCTCTTGCACCCCTCCCCATACTTGGTGGTCGGCAGAGGCCGATGCCGCCGCTCATCCCCTGCATATCCTACTGGCAGCCTCCTGGAGGTTTATTAGTAGCGGCCTGTAGCCCGTGGATATCGGGTTATACTTATCGATATTGAGGTAGACGCGCCTGACTTTGCTCTCTAGGACACAGGCTCTCTCGCCGGCAGCAAGTCTGCCATGTTTCCTATAGTCCTCTAGCACCTGTACTGCTAGGCCTAGGAGTGCTTCTAGCGTTATCCTCCAGGCTCTTATTGCATCTGCCATGGGGGAGGCCCCCCGCCTGGAGGCTAGGTCCTCGGCTCTTGCTAGCTTCTTCACCTCTGACTTTAGCGCCTCTATCACTCCCTCTAGCTCGTCTGCATCGTAGAACCCGACCACCCCCAGGGTGGGCAGGGTACCCTGGGCACCCTCATATCAGTATGTGTGTAGGTGGCTCTATTAGAGGTGTACCCCTGTACAGGCCTGGGAATACCCTGCTGGGGGGGTTCTGGCTATCTATGTTAGGATGTAGACGTGCCTGCTACAGTATATTCTTGGCGGGATCATCTCTCCTGCACCTCTAGATAGTAGCATTGTCCTCTCCTGTGCCTTGTATACGCCCCAGGTGTACCCGTATACACTGTTGGTTTTGATGGGTCTTCCGCGGGGTAGGCAGAGTTGGCCTCCGTGGGTGTGCCCCGCTAGTAGCAGGCGTTGCCGTGGGTGTAGGTGGGGGAAGGCGTCGGGGCTGTGGGCTACTGTTATGTCGGCCTCTCCTATCCTGTGTGCCGGTTCCCGGTAGTTGGCTGGGTTGTCTCTCCAGTCGAGTGCTGCTACTAGCAACCCCTTCACAGTTGTCTTGTCGTCTAGTAGTGTCTCTACTCCTAGGCTTTCTAGTGTTTGAAGTGCTTCTCTTAGGCTTATCGTGCCCCGGGAGTCGGTCCAGTGCTCGTGGTTGCCTGGCGTGTAGACTAGGGTCCCTGCCTGCTGCTTGAGTGACTTTACTAGTCTCTCCACTATTGTTAGGCTTGGGGTTAGCCTGTCCCAGAGGTCTCCTCCTAGTATTATGATGTCGGGCTTCTCTCTGCTGGCTAGTTGGACTAGCTCGTCACGGTCGCCCCCGTGGGTGTGTATGTCGGGGGCGAATAGGATCTTCCTGCCTAGGCTTAAGTGGATCCTTTCTGCCTCGATGGTATATGCACCTAGGGAACCGTGTGTGGCTAGTCCTAGTATTGTGGCTCCTGCTAGGGCTAGGAACCTCCTCCTTGTTATTCTAGCCACGG
>JALUDK010000312.1 GCA_027044005.1 Acidilobaceae archaeon
CCCCCGAGGGAGAGATCCACACCAAGCCAGGGGCACTACACGCTGGCGAGGCCAGGTGCTGCTATGACGCTAGCATAATACTAGTCAAGTCCTACCACACCAAGGAGGCTGGCGTGCTGGCCTCCAGGATCACCGGTAGCAGGGGAGTGATTGTGACCCTACAGAACGGGCTGGGGAACCTCGAGATCCTCCGCAGCATAGCGGGGGATAGGGCCCACGGCGGCTCGACCACGTGGGGCGCAACTCTCCTCCAGCCTGGGAGGGTACTGCTCGGAGGCAGGGGAGTCGTGTACATAGAGTCTCCTAGGCCCGGCTACGAGGAGGCCCACCAGGGCCTTGTTAGGGCTATGGAGGAGGCGGGTCTCTCCCCCAGGGTTGTCGATGATATAGATAGCGTGTTGTGGGCGAAGGCTGCTGTTAACAGTGTGATCAACCCTATAACCGGGCTACTCCGTGTCAGGAACGGCTTCATCCCTACGAATAGGTGGGCTAGGAGGCTGGCCGAGGAGGTTGCCTCAGAGGTTGAGATGATCGCCAGGGCCGAGGGTGTCAGCCTTGGTAACGTCCTGGATACTGTGCTCAGGGTGGCGGAGGCTACCAAGGATAACAGGTCTAGCATGCTCCAGGACCTTGAGGCCTGTAGGAGGACAGAGGCCGACTCTATTATGGGGGAGATCATAGAGAGGGGGAGGAGGCACGGGATCAAGGCCAGCCACCTGGAGGCCCTCTACCTCCTGGTGAAGGCGGCGGAGGAGGCATGCAGGCAAGACTAATAAATGCCCCACACTTATCCCACCACCAGGTGCCATGCATTGGATCCAATCAAGGTCCTCGAGGAGGCGGGCACCGCCCCCGTTTCAGACGCCCTCTCAAGGCAACCAGGGATCCCCGGGGTCAGGCCGGTGAGCATAGGCAAGCCGGTAGCAGGGCCAGCCTTCACCGTTAGGACAACACGGAGCAACTGGCTGCCCGTCGCCAGGGCCGTGGAGGAGGCCCCCCAGGGCTCGGTTATAGTTGTCTACGACGAGGAGCCCCTGGGAGCTGTATGGGGCGAGCTCATGACAAGGAGTGCAATGGCTAGGGGAGTAAAGGCAGCCCTAGTCTACGGATACACCAGGGACACTATGGAGATCAGGGAGCTAGGATTCCCGCTATACTCCCTAGGCACAACCCCTAGAGCAGGAGCCCCAGGTGAGGGGGGCGAGCTCGGCGTGGAGCTAGCCCTACCCGGGGCCAGGGTCAGGCCTGGCGACGTGGTGGTAATGGACCAGGACGGGGTGATAGTTGTGCCAGGGGAGAAGCTGGAGGAGATCGCGGAGGCTACACGGAGGATCATAGACCTAGAGGCGAGGATACGGGCAAAGATCCAGGGCGGCAAGGGGCTATACACTATACTACTAGAGGATGGCCTCCTAGGCAAGGTAGGCTAGAGCGGGGGCCTCCGATAAAGGAACTACCACCATACCCCTAGCAGGGGTCTGTCTGGGGAGTACCCGTCACGGGCCCCCAACACGGTAGTCTACGCCATGCCAGGATAAATCCCCCGCCAGGCACCCAAGGCCCAGGGGAACAATTATTGCCAGGAGGAGCAGTGCTTGCATGGTCCCGCCTAGCAAGGAGGAGCAGGGACATAGCCAGGAGGCTAGGCCTGGCACTCTACCACCTAAACGATAGGCCTCCATACCTGAGAGCCCTCATATCAACACTAAGGCTAGCCCCCCGCCACGACTGCCTGATCCTCCAGCTACCCCCAGGCCCAGCCCTGCCCGGCACCCTACTCGCACAGAGGGGCCGGGGGGAGTTGCTGTGCGACGTGCACACGGGCATGTTCCACTATAGGAGCCTCGGGGAGATCGTCCTCAACAGGCCCTTCAAAAGCCTCCTATCCAGGTGTAGCAGGGTCCTGGCCCACAACGAGGACGCTGCTAGGCTACTGGAGGAGGTAGCCCCCGGGCTGGTCGAGGTCATCTACGACCCCCTACCACAGCCGATCTCCTTGGAGCCTGTGGAGAGCCTAGAGCCTGGCAGGTTCATACTACTACCCGCATCATGGGACCCAGACGAGCCTATAAGCTACGTGGCCAGGGAAGCCCTAAAGGGGCTACCCGGGGGCCTCAAACTAGTAATCACAGGCAAGCCCAAGGGCAGGGAGGCCAGGAGAGTTAAGGAGCTGGCCAAGGATAGCGGTAACATAATCCTGGCAGGCTTCCAGCCCTGGCCCCGATACTACTGGCTCGTCGCCAACTCCGCGGCAGTCATCGCACTAACGACATGGGAGTACACCGTGCTATCCGTTATATGGGAGGCAGCGGCCTACACGAGGCCAATAGTAGCCTCCAGCACAGCCACGCTCCGCAACCTCCTGGGAGACGACGCAACCTACTTC
>JALUDK010000313.1 GCA_027044005.1 Acidilobaceae archaeon
ATGGCTGCTAAGGAACGAGGTAGCCACAAAGGAGGACATAGACAAGGCGGTGAAGCTAGGCCTAAACTGGCCCAAGGGTGTGCTGGAGTACGCTGACGAGTATGGAATCGATGCTATAGTAGAGGCGCTCAAGAAGCTGAAGGAGGAGACGGGGGCGGAGGAGCTAGAGCCAGACCCACTACTCCTGAAGATGGTAGAGGAGGGCAAACTAGGCAGGAAGACTGGTAAAGGGTTCTACGAGTACCAGGAAGTCAAGGAGATAGAGAAGGAGACGATACTAATCAGGATAGAGAAGCCGATAGCATGGATAATACTAAACAGGCCCAAGAAGCTCAACGCACTAAGCCCCAAGCTACTCAAGGAGCTAGGCGAGGCGCTAGACGAGCTAGAGGAGAACGAGGAGGTAAGAGTAATAATACTCAAGGGGGCCGGTAGGGCCTTCAGCGCAGGCGCAGATGTCACGGCATTCGCGGGAGTCACCCCCATGGACATACTAAGATTCTCCCGCCGCTTCCAAGAGCTAACCCTCAAAATGCAGTTCCTAACAAAGCCCATCATAGTAGCAATACACGGATACGCACTAGGAGGCGGCCTAGAGATAGCGATGAGCGGAGACATAAGGATCGCCAGCGAGGACGCAATGCTAGGCCAGCCAGAGATCAACCTAGGCTTCATACCAGGAGCCGGAGGAACACAGAGGCTACCAAGGCTAGCCGGCAGGAGCAGGGCCAAAGAGCTGATATTCACTGGCGACATGATACCAGCAGGAGAAGCCCACAGGCTAGGACTAGTAGACAGGGTAGTACCCCCGGAGAGGCTAGACCAGGAGGCAAGAGCCCTAGCACTAAAGCTAGCAGAGAAGCCCCCACTAGCACTGGCAGCGGCTAAGTACGCTATAGAGATGGGCATGGAGACAAACATATGGACAGGGCTAGAGCTAGAGGCCAGCCTATTCGCACTACTATTCTCAACCGAGGACGTCATAGAGGGCGTAACAGCCTTCCTAGAGAAGAGAAAGCCAAAGTTCAAGGGCAGGTAGAAAACCTAGCACCCCACCCTCCTCTTTACCACAACACCACCCACAACAACAGCCTCAACTAGGTTAAGCCCCCACACATACCCTATCTCACGAGGATCCTCCACACCCCACAATACCAAGTCTCCCCTCATCTTAGGCCTAATCCTACCCCTATCACCTAGCCCCAGGCTCCTGGCGGCGACATACGTGGCCCCAGCCAGAGCCTCAAGCTGGGTCAGGCCTAGAATGTAGGGAGCCACCTGCACACTGGTCTGGACAAGAGGCGTCATATTGTTAGCATTATAATCGCTACCCAGCGCTATGGGCACACCCGCACTACGAAGTGCTCCAACCGGAGGCCTCTCCTCCTGCATCATAGCCATGATGCTAGTAGGGAGCAACCCAGCCACGCTCCCGGCCCTAGCCAGCACGCCAGCATTGCTAGGAGGCATGTTCTCCAGGTGCTCCACCGAGTCTATGGACAACTCCCCCGCTAGGAGGCTGCACCCGATATACGATAACTGGTCTGCATGCAGCCTAGCCCTCAGCCCAGCCCTCAAGCCAGCTAGGAGTATGACCCTAGACTCCTCCACATTGAAGGCACCCTTATCGCAGAAGACATCAATATACTCAGCGGCACCCTCAGCCCCGGCCCTAGACGCGAGCCTAGCCATCTCCTCCACATACACGCCCCTATCCCCATCCCTCGGCGGGACATGAGCCAGCAAGGTCCTAACCAGGCCTATCCTAGCCTTAGAGGCAGCCTCACCCAACAGCCTAAGGTGCCTCCACTCCTCCCCGGGATTCAGGCCATAACCAGTCTTAACCTCCACCGTAGTCGTGCCCCCCTCAAGCATCACATCAAAGGTACTGAGCAGCCTGTCGAGGAGCTCCCTGTCACTAGCCCTCCTAGTCGCCTCCACGGTCCTATAGATGCCGCCGCCTCGAGCCAGTATCTCACTGTAGCTATAGCCCAGCAGCTTCATCTCCAGCTCGTCAGCCCTTGACCCGTAGAAGAGTGGATGGGTATGTATGTCTATCAAGCCGGGGGTAACAAGCCTGCCACCAGCGTCTATGGCGTCACGGGCATCATATCTAGACCTGATCCAGGCGCTGGACCCGACCTCAACTATGACTCCATCCCTAACAGCAACCCCAGCATCGGAGAGTATCCCAGCCCTATCCCAGGTAACCCTTCCCAGAGGCGTATCTCTAAACGTGAGGAGCCTCCCTATATTATATACTATGAGATCCGCCCTAGGCATCCCCGCCAGCCTCCAACAGGTTGAACAGGTAAGCCAGGATCTTGGCGGCCAGCCTGGAAGTAGAGTCGGCAACATCCACCAGAGGGTTAACCTCCACGAG
>JALUDK010000314.1 GCA_027044005.1 Acidilobaceae archaeon
ACGGTGCTGATCCATTGTAGTGCCGCGGTTCTTGCCTGGCTTGGCCTCCACTCTCTCTCAACGAAGTCCTTGGCCAGCATCAGAGTCTCCCCCGTATCTACTATGTCGTCCACTATCAGCACATTCTTGCCTGTGGCGTCTATCTTGTAGGGGTACTTGAGTATAGCCCTCTCAGCCGCCTTGGCCGCCTCGACCCAGTGCTGGCTCTGCACCGCTAGCAGGTCGCTCACATCCAGGAAGTCGCATAGTAGCCTGGCGGGGACGAAGCCGCCCCTGGATACCGCCACTACCAGGTCCGGGGTCCACCCTGACTCCTCTATCCTCCTGGCTAGCCCCCTGCTCCACTCGACTATCTCATCCCAGCTTACCAGCTTGACTGGCACCTTTGCCATGCCGCTGCACCGGTTAGTTGACGCTGGGTTGAGGTATATCAATCCTAAGGCTACCCTTAGGCTCCCCTTTTTGCGGGGTTAGCCTCTAGTATACTTAGCAAAACTTTTATATTGGATGTCATATATGTGGCTATATGACTGATACATATAGACTATGATATGGGTGACTCCGATATGTATAAACAGAAGATATTGGTAGCGGTACTAATCCTAGTCATGACACTACCACTGGCGGCACCGCTAACGGGGATAGGAGCCCAGGCAAGCATAACACCGATATCACCACCTGGTAAGAGTGATGTCATTAACACGTTCAAGGGGCAACAGGTTAAGTATAGTGGTGATATTATCAATGAGGTTATGTCTAAGCTGAGCCCAAAGATACTGGATACCACATACCTCCAGGGCATAATGGAGACCATGCTATTCGATAATAAGGACTATACCACCTTCGGCCTAATAGTCAACATTGGTCTTGACGACTTTGACGAGGGTCTTAGGAGCCTAAAGAAGATGATCGACAGGTATGGAGACAAGTATGCATCAATAACCAAGGTGTGGCCCAAGCTTGGTATGGCCTTCGTCGAGGTGGATGCATCCAACCCAAGCTTCGTTATGAGGCTTGCAACCGCTATAGCCACTATTGGAGCCGTTGACTATGTGGATGTTAACGACCTTGCCCACATTACAATATTTGACTCGCACTACCTCCTACAGACCGCTCAGGTCTACAGTGCACTAGGGGTCAATGGCACCGGTGTAACAGTCGCCGTAATAGACACCGGTATAGAGGACGAGCACCCAGAGCTTAATGGCAGCGTCATTGCATGGGCCGACTTCGTAAACGGCCAACCAGAGCCATATGACGATGAGGGCCACGGCACATTCGTGTCAGGCATCATAGCAGCCCGCGGTGTACTACCATGGAGCAATGGCAACGGTGTATGGCACTCTATCAACTTCGACGATAACTTGGAGTTCAACTATCCAGGCATAGCAAACCTGACATACGCTATAAACGTTTCAGCCTATGCAGGGTCAAACGTCACGCTCAACTTTACACACAGGTACTGGATAGAGAGCGGATATGATTATGGATACGTCTACTACTGGTTCGACTCCAACACGACCCCAGTGGAGCTAGCTAACTACACCGGGACCAACTTCACCCTACACACCGAGTCATTCAACATCTCAGTCGATGCAGGGGCAACCACCCTCTACATAAGCTTCCAGTATGACCCTGACTTCAGCGTGCAGTACGGCGGCTGGTGGCTGGACGACATAATAGTATACAATGCTAGCAACTCGACCGACATAATATTCGTGGACGACGTCGAGGGCCCAATGCCGCCTGAGGTCGTTAACAGCTACCTATGGTCCAGGACTACCAACAGGCTAATGGGGATGGCCCCAGGTGCTAGCCTAGTCGGTGCAAAGGTTTGCGACAGCAGTGGATCCTGCACAACCACGGCCATCCTAAGCGGTATAGAGTTTGCGATAAACCAGAGCGTCGATATAATCAGTATGAGCCTAGGAGGCCCCGTAGCCGGGTACGACTCCATGATGGCAGCAGTCGATATAGCCAACTACGTGTACAACATCACCCCCGTAATAGCGGCAGGAAACGATGGTCCAGGCTACTACACGATATCCAGCCCGGCAGCCGCTATGGGAGCCATAGCAGTTGGTGCAGCCACAAAGACCAACACTATAGCATGGTTCAGCAGCAAGGGCCCCAACCCGGTCAACTATGACATAAAGCCAGATATAACCGCATATGGCAGGCACATAATATCTACGATTGCAGCCCAGCCCTACGGCTACCCGCCGGGCACATACCTATTCGCATCTGGTAGCGGTACAAGCTTCAGCACACCAATGGTTAGCGGCCTGGTTGCACTCATAAAGCAGGCCCACCCAGACTGGAGCCCCGAGATGATAAGGT
>JALUDK010000315.1 GCA_027044005.1 Acidilobaceae archaeon
GTCGGGCCGGAATCCACTCTCCTCTATCTTCCTAGCCACCTCGCCGACAAGCCTATCTATCTCCTCCCACGTTACGAGGAGCACATCTAGACGCCCCCCACCGCCATGGTTTACTGGTAGAATGACAATTTCCTTAGCCCTATAGCCGGGCTCCCTAAGCCTATAGTCTACCCCGTCAACGAACACTAGGTAGCCAGGACGGGGAGAACCGTCTTCTCCTATAACGCTCCTAGCCCACTCGTAGCGGTCCCGCAGCTCCCGGAGAGCCTCCCTCCAGTC
Source organism: Acidilobaceae archaeon (assembly GCA_027044005.1). Classification (GTDB taxonomy): domain Archaea; phylum Thermoproteota; class Thermoprotei_A; order Sulfolobales; family Acidilobaceae; genus S012-22. The sequence goes on from JALUDK010000315.1 coordinate 280, forward strand.
ACTAGCCTCTAGCTCGAGAGAGTCCCTGCCCGCCTGTTCTCTCAGGCTTGCTAGTAACTTGATCCTCATTGTAGGACACCCGTTGACAGATCCGGGGCTTGGTCTGGACTAATGAGGATGGAGTGGGGGGCAAATAGGGGTTACTCGGCCTCCTTCTCCCTCCTCTCCCTCTTCCTCCTGGCGTTCACCAGGTGAGTTATGTAACCGGCTATCTGGTTGCGTAGCTTCTTACTCTTATACTCTATGAGCTCGGAGACCACTCTCTTATTGTGCTCGAAGTCGCCTGTGAAGAGGTCGGGGTACATCTCTAGTAGCTTGCGGGCGGTCCGCTTCACTAGCGTGGTCCTTACCTTTCCCATTTCGTTCCCCTAGGGGGCGGCCTCTGGCGGCGGGGTAAAATAACGCTACCCCAGCGAAAGCTTTATATATAAGTGGTGGCTCCTTGGATTGCCGGAGCTGAAGGAGGATAGGGTGACAGGAGATGGCGGCGGTGCCCCTAGAGACTATGGGCGTGCCGGTAATCATACTGAAGGAGGGCACGCAGAGGTCCTACGGTAGGGAGGCGGTTAGGAGCAACATCATGGCCGTTAGGGCCATAGCCGAGATACTTAAGACCACCTACGGGCCCAAGGGCATGGACAAGATGCTCGTAGACAGCCTAGGCGACATAACTATAACCAACGACGGCGCAACCATACTGGACAAGCTAGACATACAGCACCCCGCCGCTAAGATGCTAGTCCAGATCGCTAAGGGCCAGGACGAGGAGGCCGGAGACGGGACCAAGACCAGCGTAATCTTCGCCGGCGAGCTGCTCCGCGAGGGTGAGAAGCTCCTCGACCAGAACATACACCCCACCGTCATAGTAGAGGGTTACAAGGAGGCCCTCCAGAAGGCTATCGAGGTCATCGAGAAGATAGCCCAGCCCATCTCCATCGACGATACTGAGACTCTTAAGAAGATAGCCCTGACCAGCCTAAGCAGCAAGGCCGTCGGCGAGGCTGCCGAGTACCTGGCTGAGCTAGCCGTTGAGGCCGTGAGGACCGTGGCCGAGAAGAGGGGCGACAAGTGGTACGTTGACCTCAACAACATACAGATCATTAAGAAGCATGGTGGCAGCCTGATGGACACCCAGCTGATCAAGGGCGTTGTGATTGACAAGGAGGTTGTGCACCCTGACATGCCTAGGGTGGTGAGGAACGCTAAGATCGCCGTGCTAGACGCGCCCCTAGAGATCCAGAAGCCCGAGATCGACCTGGAGGTGAGCATAACCAGCCCCGACCTGGTAAGGGCTATACTGGAGAAGCAGGAGAAGATACTCCAGGAGAAGGTCGAGAAGATCGCTGCTACTGGTGCTAATGTGGTGATTACTCAGAAGGGTATTGATGAGGTTGCGCAGCACTTCCTCGCTAAGAAGGGCATTATGGCTGTGAGGAGGGTGAAGAGGAGCGACATAGAGAAGATCGCCAGGGCCACCGGCGCCAAGATAGTCACTAACATCGACGACCTAACCCCCGAGGACCTGGGCTACGCCGAGCTAGTCGAGGAGAGGAGGGTAGGAGAGGACAAGATGATCTTCATCGAGGGCGCCAAGAACCCCAAGAGCGTAACCATACTGATAAGGGGCGGCTTCGAGAGGCTCGTTGAGGAGGCCGATAGGGCCCTCCACGACGCCCTAAGCGCCGTGGCCGACGCCGTGATGGACGGTAAGATCGTGGCTGGCGGTGGCGCCGTCGAGGAGGAGGTCGCCAAGGCCCTGAGGGAGTATGCTAAGAGCGTCGCCGGGAAGAAGAGGCTGGCCATCGAGGCCTACATTAGGGCTCTAGAGGCCCTACCCCAGACGCTAGCCTACAACGCTGGCCTCGACACCATAGAGATACTAATGAAGCTAAGGAGCCACCACGAGAAGGGAGAGACCTGGGCGGGCATTGACGTCTACACTGGCGACATAGCGGATATGATGGCTAAGGGCGTGATAGAGCCCAGCAGGGTGAAGATAAACGCCTTCAAGGCCGGCACCGAGGTCGCCACACTGATACTGAGGATCGACGACGTC
>JALUDK010000316.1 GCA_027044005.1 Acidilobaceae archaeon
GCTTCAGCCACCTCTCTACTGTGTTCCCGTATCAGGGAGACAACCTTTGGCGTTAGCTCCTTGAATGTAGGGCCAAGCTCCCTGTAGTTGGGCTCAACATCGTATACCTTGGCTTGCTCGAAGAACTCTGATCCCACTACCTCAACCCTCTTTGTATTGGCCATCTCCCTCACAATGTGCTCCAGCCTCCTAACCGCCTCATCGACGCCAGGCTTAATGGGGGCTATGATGATCCTTCTTACCGGCCTTCTCAGCTTAATCCCAGCGCTGCTCCTGGCCGCTGCCGCAGCCTCCACTATCCTCTTAACGATATCCATGTCAGACTCTAGCTTATCATCTATTCTAGACGTGTCGGGTTCTGGCATGTCAAGTAGGTGAATGCTTAACGGTGCGTCATCCTCTGAGGGGCGCACGAGCTTCTGGTAGAGGTACTCGGTGGTGAATGGTATGAAGGGGGCGGCTAGTACTAGCCATGTCCTGAGGGCTGTGTATAGCGCCGCATATGCAGCCCTCTTGGCGGGGGTATCCTCTTCCTCCCATACCCTTCTCCGGATCAGCCTTATGTACCAGTGGCTGACATCCTCCACTATGAAGTTCTTTATCATCCTGGCAGCGTCGTGGGGCCTCAGGTCCTCCATGGCGCTCCTATACTCTTTCACTAGCCTATTTAGCCTGGAGAGTAGCCACCTGTCCTCGGGTTGAAGGTCTCCATCAACGTCGTCTAGCCTGGTTGTCATTGGATCATATTTGTCTAGGCTCATGTATGTTGACGCGAATGAGAATGTATTCCATATTATATTGAAGGTCCTACCCATCTCCTCTAGGCCTTTCCAGCTGAATTTTAGGTCCTCCCATACGGTGGTTTGCATCACCCACAGCCTTACTACGTCTCTTGGAACCTTTGATATAAGCTCCTCGAAGTCGACGTAGTTGCCCAGGCTCTTGTGCATCTCCCTACCATGCTCGTCTAGGGCGAACCCATGCACCATAACACTCCTGTAGGGGGACGAGTTGAAGCCTATAACGCCGCTCCTAAGGAGGCTGAAGAACCATCCCCTAATCTGGTCGTGACCCTCCACTATGAAGTCCACGGGCTTCATCTCATCCCAGAGGCGGCTACGCGGGAAGCCTAGGCTAGCGTAGAATGAGATCCCGCTGTCGAACCACACATCCAAGACATCAGGAACCCTCTTCATCACACCCCCGCACTTGGGGCACTTTAGCTCGACCCTGTCAACCCAGGGCCGGTGGAGGTTCTCCGGCCTCTCCCCACCCATCTCCTCTATCTCATCCACGCTGCCAACCACGTGTGTATACCCGCAGGACTGGCATACCCAGACGGGTAGAGGTATCCCCCAGAACCTCTGCCTGCTTATAACCCAGTCCCTAACCTCCTTGAGCAGGTTAACGAACCTAGTCTTGGCCCATCCTGGCTGCCAGCGTATCCCCTCCGCCTCCCTCAACAGGGGAGTCTTGAGGGCCGAAACCTTGATGAACCATTGTCTAGTAGCCCTTAGCACTAGGGGCGTCTTACACCTCCAGCATACGGGGTACCTGTGCCTGACAGTGCCCTTATGGAATAGTGCCCCCATCCTCTCTAGATCCTCTACTATAGCCTTGTTGGCCTCGGTCCTAAAGTATAGGCCAGCATACTTGCCAGCGCCTTGGGTCATCTTCCCCGTATCATCGACGAGCGATACGATAGGGGCTCCTACCCTATCCTCGTTTATCTTGAAGTCAATATCGCCATGGCCTGGCGCAGAGTGCACAAGGCCAGTCCCCTCGTGGGCCGATACAGCCTCGGGAGCCATAACCACACGGTGGTAGGGGGCCAGCTCCTTCTGCGCGTCAACCAGCTCCTCCAGGGGGTGTACATACTCTAGGCCCTCAAGCTCAGATCCTGGGATCTCCTCAAGGACCTCGTACTCGCCGACTCCGGCCTCCTCCATAACAGCCTTTACCCTGCTCGAGGCAAGTATTAGGACCTCGTTGCCGACCCTTACCCTGGCATACTTTATCGATGGGCTAGCCATCACGAAGGCATTAGCTGGAAGAGTCCATGGGGTGGTGGTCCAGATCAGGAGGCTCTCGCCATTACGACCCTTCAGGGGGAACTTAACGTATATGGAGGGGTCCTCTAGGACCTTATACTCCGAGACCTCATAGTCGGCTAGTGTAGTCTCACACCTCGGGCACCAGTGATGGACTTGAAGTCCCCTGTATAGGAGCCCCTTTTCCCATGCCTTCTTTATGAGCCACCATCCAGACTCTATATAATCGTCCCTATAGGTTACATAGGGGTTATCCCAGTCCATGA
>JALUDK010000317.1 GCA_027044005.1 Acidilobaceae archaeon
CTATACTAAAGACCTCGTCCCAGACGCTTCTAGAGGCCCTGGAAGTAGTGGAGAGGACAGGGCCCACCGTAGTTATGGCCCCGCTGGGCCTCAGACTAGAGGCAGCCTGGTGGAGGACAGGCACGGTCTACACGCTCCACTACACGCCCCGCAAGGTATACGTCGTAAAGGCAAGATACACGAGGATAGTGGGGGAGAGCCGTCCAGGGCTGGCCTGGATAGTGTATAGGCCACCGCCTCCGGTGAAGCCGGGGAAATGCTCGTGGAACCACTGGTCAGGCGTAGCAAGGATAAGGGCACCCCATCCCAGGGGGCTCGTGGACGTCGAGGGCCACGTGGAGGCATGGGCCTATGCCTGCGACACTGTGAACCCTAGCATAGTAAAGGAGGCGCTAGCCAAGGCAGGCCTAGACGGGGCCCTGTGACACCCGCCCCACCACCCTTAAAACCCCGCCCCAGGACGATACACCACCCGATAGAGGGGAGGGCCGCAGGCCTGGGGCTGATCATGTGAGGCTCCGATGCATATCCTGCAAGGCAGAGTACGAGCCAGACCCCTGGCTATTCCGGTGCCCCCGCTGCGGGGGCCTCCTAGACGTAGTGCACGACAAGGTAGACCCGACCCCCTCCCAGGGCCAGGGTGTGTGGAGGTACCACGATGCCCTACCCAGGGTAAGGAGGAGGATCAGCCTAGGGGAGGGTGGAACCCCCCTCATAAGGCTGTCATCCACCCGGCATGGCAGGGTCTACCTTAAGTTCGAGGGGGCTAACCCTACTGGGAGCTTCAAGGATAGGGGCATGGCGGTAGCGGTGAGCATAGCGCTGGACGCCGGGGCTAGGGCTGTACTCGCGGCCAGCACCGGGAACACCAGCGCCAGTGCTGCTGCATACGCCGCCAGGGCTGGGCTGAGGAGCATAATAGTGCTTCCCAGGGGCCGCGTCGCCAAGGGGAAGCTCTTCCAGGCAATGCTCCACGGCGCCAAGATAGTTGAGGTGGAGGGTAGCTTCGACGAGGCTTTGAAGGCAGTCATGAGCTATATAGAGGAGGAGAAGGGCCTAGTCTACCCCGTCAACAGCTTCAACCAGTGGAGGCTAGAGGGGCAGAAGACCCTGGCCTATGAGGTTGCGGGTGAGCTGGGCGACGCGCCAGACTACGTCATAGTACCAGTGGGCAACGCGGGCAACATATCAGCAATATGGAAGGGATTCAAGGACCTATACAGAGCCGGGGTAACAAGCAGGCTGCCAGTGATGATAGGGGTGCAAGCTAGGGGCGCCAGCCCCCTGGCAACTATGGCCGAGAGGGGCCTCAACGAGCCCGCCTGGTTCGACAAGCCCGAGACCATCGCTACCGCAATAAGGATAGGGAGGCCGATAAACTGGCAGAGGGCCCTAGAGGCTGTCAGGGAGAGCGGGGGCACATTCATAGCAGTAAGCGACCAGGATATACTAGAGGCTCAGAAGACACTGGCTAGGAGGGAGGGGATAGGAGTAGAGCCGGCGTCAGCCGCCCCGTACGCGGGGCTCACGAAGCTCCGCCAGAAGCTGCCGGAGGATGCGACCATAGTCCTCGTAGCTACAGGGCACTCGCTAAAAGACCCCGGTATAGGGGTCGAGACCGAGGTCTACCACGCACCGACGACTGAGGATGCGGTAAAGCTGATCAAGAATATAGCATCCAAATCGTGAGGACCCTTGCCAGGAACCCCGTAAGGACCCGGAGATATACCCGGAGGGGGCCGGGGTCTTGGGCCCGCTGGCTAGCCACGCCTCGAGGCTATTGGCTGAAGCATGCTCTAGCCGTTGCATCGAGGATGAGTGCAACAGGCTATCCACGCTCCTAAGCCTCCTCAACGACTCTGTCGACCCTAGGGTACTTAGAGAGGATTACATGCAGGCTACAGTAATCGCCCTGATATCCTCTATGGCCAGGAGGGTGGCGGAGGAGGCTTGGGCCCGAGGGTGTAGAAGGGAGGCCATGATGCTCAAGGAGGCTGCCGCCCTCTTGGCGTCTATCTCCAGGTAGGCATGCCACGGCGGCTAGTGGCCCGACCCGTTCTTGGCTTCCAGCCCTGCTCGGGTTACCGCTAGGTACAGCGCGGCCGCCGCTAGTAGTATCGTGGTTGATGTTACTGTGACGAGTTGTAGGAGCTCGCTCCTGGTGTTTATGTTGGGAGAGAGGAGGTTGAGGATCCTGGCTAGCCTCTCGTCCCCCACTCCGGCCTCGCTGGGTGGTATAAAGTAGGGGTACTGGCTGTAGGCGTTCAGGTACTCCCCAGCTGGTATTGCAACTAGTGCTGAGAGGGCCGCGATAGCC
>JALUDK010000318.1 GCA_027044005.1 Acidilobaceae archaeon
GAGCTATCAAGGCTGGCAGGAGGCCCGCCGTACCCTGCAAGGATAGTTGGGGTTCACTGCATGGAGGAAGAGGATCCGGCATACTATGGTGTTACATGCATATCATGCCCGTACTCCAACCACCTACTCTACAGGAGGACGCGAGGCAGTATAAGTGGCATAACGGGTTTCGGGAGCGACTGGCCCCTCCTAGTAGGGAGCGTTGGGAGCCATATAGGGACTATAGCCAGCCTATTTAAGGAGGATATAATGGGTATCCTCAAGAGGGCGACAATGGGCAGCTACAAAGCATACAGTATGAGGCACCACGGGGACATGGTAGCAATGGACGGGGGTCTAAACAGGCTCCTAGAGGGCAAGGCCAAGGTGAGGCTCGTCACCGTGGATAATAGGCTAGTCGTGAGGGAGGGACGCCTAGTCAGCACAGGAGAGAGTCTAAGGGACGTCACGAGGAAGATACAAGAGGCGATAACTCAGGCTAAACGCCTCTACCCAATAGAGCAGATAGCCAGAAGCTAATCCATCGTCACACCAGTAATACCCTTCCTAGCCATACCCTCCACGAGCATCCTCACAGTACCCACAAGCTCTCCCGGCTCACGAGACTCAACAGAAACCCGGATACTAGCCTGCAACGGTATATCGAGCTCCCTAGGTATCCAAACCTTAACTATAGAGCCGCCACACGCAGCCAGCGTCCATGCATGGCTGGCGACAGAGTCACACCCAGAAGCCTCGAGAACACCAACTATAGCCCGGTAGTACTCGGGGAGGAGGCCCGGATCGGCAAGGTTAACATTGAGGCTAACCGTGAAGCACATGCACCCCACGATTAGACACCAAGGGTATATAGATTCCCTAGCCAGGGAAATCTTAAGCGGCATCCCCGGGGGTTAATGATCTTGGAAGGGGAGGTAGCAAGACTAGCCAAGTTGCTCTTGCTCACACTCTCCGTACCCATAAAGCCAGGGGCAATACACAGGCTACGGCTAGACGATACCTTCGAGCAGGCACTAGAGGAGGCGGTCCACATAATCTCCCACGCGGAGGAGGCCTACAAGAGGGGGGTGGAACTTCGGAGGGGGGACAGGAGCCTGAACAACCTGGGGCTGGGGAGAGTCATCCAGTCCAGCCTGGTCAAGGTCTTCGAGGACCTGGAAAAGAGGCCGCTCCTAGGGTTGCATGTTGCTGTACACACGTCAGCCCTACTCCTGGGGTACGATGATGGGCATAGGAGCCTCCTAGACCGTGTAAAGGTCCTATACAGGATCGGGCCGGATGATGTGGTAGCTATAATAGACGGCATGGAGGCCTCGAGTCTAGGCGATGAGGTTAGATTCCTAGATTCCAGGGGAATCACGCGGAGGAGTGTAGCTCTACAGGGCACAAGCCTGGGAGACTTCTACGAGGTTATGAGCACTCTAGATACCGGGTTTCTCCTAAACCTGAAGGGGGTCAGGATACTCAAGGAAGCTAAACCTAATGGCGATGGCAGCCTCTATAAGATAGTGTTGGACTCCTACCTGAGCCTGGCCAGGACTAGGAGTCTTCTCCGGGCAGAGGGTAAAGGGCTAAGGTATCTGGCGAAGCTTGATAGGGAGATCGGGCTAGACTCCAGGTTTAACAGGCTTCTGGGGGGCACATTCCTCCTCACGCTGATTAGTATGAACTAACTACTCTATATTCCATGCTATCCTAACCGGCCTCAAAAAAGTAGCGTGGGGCCCAAGGGCCCCCAGGCTCGTCTCCTACTTCTTCCTCAGCTTGTATAGTATAACGGCTATCACGCCAGCTGCTGGTATGAGGGCTAGCAGGCCTATACCGCTGGATGCACCGCTGACCAGGACTCCTCCAACGAGCCCTGCGCCGGGTCCTGGGCCTCCGCCCCCGCCTCCTCCGCTGGGTACTACCACGTTTATACCTACACTCGAGCTTGCGACGCTGGCGTTGATCCCTGTGAGTATGCCGGTTACTGTTATGGTGAAGGTTGTGTTGTCGCTAGCCATATCGCTGGTTATGGTGAAGTTAGTGCTAAAGTTGCCGTCGCTGTCAGTCGGTATTGTAGTGGTGAAGACTGTTGCCGTGCCGTTAGAGACCTCGATGGCGATGCTGGCATTGCTTATACCCTCCCCGTTCTCTGCCACGTAGAATGAGCCGGAGATTGTGACTGTATCGTTAACGTTATACGTGGACCCGTCGACAGGGCTCGATATGCTAATTACGGGTGTGCCCACGACGAACATGGTCGAATCGCTTGGCCCGCCGGATACCTGGGCTATAACGTTCCAGTCACCATATACATCACCGTAGA
>JALUDK010000319.1 GCA_027044005.1 Acidilobaceae archaeon
GGCTCTACGCGGGTAGGCCGTGGGGGGAGGGCGGAGCCCATGAGGCCATAAGGCCCACCAGGCCCCTGGACGCTGTGGACCTCGAGAAGGCTATACTAGACGGCACCATTAAGGCGCCTATTAAGCTGACTAGGCTCCACATCATGCTATATGACATGATATTTAGGAGGTTCATAGCCAGCCAGATGAGCAAGGCCAGGGTCAGGGTCTCCAGGGTTACATGGGAGGTCGCGGGCGAGCTGGTAGAGGACTCCATGGTATCCAGGCTCCTTGAGCCTGGCTTCTACACAGTGTATCCCGTAGAGGTTGCCGAGTGGGCAGAGGACTTGGGGCCTGGGCATACGCTTAGGGTGGCCTCATCCAAGGTCTACAGGTCCAGCCTGGTGTCACTCTACAGGAGTGGGGACCTGGTGAGGCTCATGAAGGAGCATGGCATAGGAAGGCCCAGCACGTATGCCAGCGCTATAGAGGCTAATAGGAGGCACGGGTATGTCATCGAGAGTAAGAGGATGAAGTACATAGTACCCACCAAGACCGGTATAGAGGTGTATAACTACCTAGTCGAGAACTTCAGGGACCTGGTAACCGTGGAGACCAGCAGGAGGCTGGAGGAGGAGCTGGACCTGGTAGAGGCAGCACCCGAGGCTGGGTTCAAGGTCCTAGCATCGCTGCTAGACAGGGTAACCGGCATCATGGAGCACGGGGCTACAGGCGAGAGTGTTGGGGTTGAGGCCTAGACCGGGTTGTATACGACCGTGAGCTCCAGGTAGAGCCTCCTCCTGCCCCTCTCCCTCTTGGTCCCGGTGGAGCCAGCCTCGATCCTAACCCTGTCCCCTAGCCTCTCCTTGAGGCCTGCATAGACGTCGGCCAGCTTGCACATGTTATCGTTGAATGCCGTCAACACAACCCTGTTAACCCCCCGGTTAAACTCCACTATTAGTTGCAGCACATACTCCTCTACACTGCCCCTGCTCCCCACGAGCACCCTAGCCTCTGCCAACCCGGCTCCACCTCTACCACTGGGGCCCGGACCCAGATATATATGGGTCCCGGGGGACTAGCACGCCCCCAGCGATGCTGCTACCGCTAGTGCTAGGGGTACTAGCGCCATAGCGATGCTCCACATCCACAGGATCCTCCTTTCCCCTGGTCCTAGCGTCTTGTAGTCTGCATATAGCGGCTTGTTGAGGGTTGCCGTGGCCACTGACAGGATCATGCTAGACATTGCGGTGCACATTCCCACGCTGCCTAGGACCGAGGCTATGCCTAGTATGGTAGCGGTCGCATTAACCAGCCCTCCGACTAGGCCTAGTATTAGGAGCGTCTGGTCCAGCCCTGTCTTGGCTACGAGTGTGGAGGCTAGTGTGAGGACTAGGTATGCCAGGGCGCTCTTGGCTGCGGTGCTCCAGCTAAGTGGGCTCTCCACGGTTATGCTAACATCCCCCGAGGCCCCTCTGAGGTAGTTGATATACACGACAACGGCTGATATGGCTGCTAGTGGGGCTACTAGTATGAGTCCCTGGAGCGCTCCCGGGCCTCCGAATAGGTATAGGGCTACTGCTATTAGAACCGCGGTCTTCACCTGCATTACTCCTATGACTATGGGTACCAGGGATGATAGTAGCCTCCTCCTAGCCTCCCCACTCATCCCTGATATCGACCTGGTTATTGCACTGATCATTGCCTCGCTGTTGACTATGCTGCCTAGGAGTGCAGAGTACACTAGGCCCCGGGCCCCCCAAATCCTTGCTGCCGTGTAGCTCGTGAATGATAACGCTATCACCATGGAGAAGAATAGGTAGGCCTTCATCAGGTCTACCACACCCAGTATGGGAGGCATGGTCGATACTATTGGGCCTATGATCAGGAATAGCGCCGCTACCTCTAGCATAGCTATCAGCTCTGCATAGTCTATCGACGACGCTATCCTCTCTGCCGGTGTCTTCAGGGCGAGCAGGAGTGTGACCAACACTGATATGGATACGGACTCTAGTATGAGCCCCATGCCAGCCAGTGTCCCTATGAGGAAGGTGTTCAGCATCACTATATACGTTGTTATCCCGAGGATCCTCTGCTTTAGCATCCTTGTGTACGCGTAGAGCATTATGAATGCCAGGACTGGTAGGACGGATACCACTAGGAATATGGACCCGCCTCCCCCAGGCCCTGCTATATAGGAAGATAGTGCACCGTAGAGGGCTACTAGGCCGAAGGTCCTCATACCGGGCACTGAGCCGGACTTTCCGCCTCTCCTAGCCGACTGCGCCCTCTCCCTCTCTAGGCCTACTAGGACGCCTCCTAGTAGG
>JALUDK010000320.1 GCA_027044005.1 Acidilobaceae archaeon
GGCCCTGGCGGTGGCCCACTGCTCCTCTATCTCCCCCTTCTGGCCCTTCCTTAGCAGTGCGTTGCCTCCGAGTGCTACTACGACCAGCATCCTCTTGGGCAAGGTGTTACCCCATCTTGTGTTTGGCTCTCTCTAGGAACCTGTCTACGATCTCCTTGATGTCTGGACCCTCTACTATCTCTATATCGTACCACACCCTTACTATCGGCTTGTCTATGTTCACGATCCTCGATAGGTCTATTGGTGTACCGGAGACGATTACGTCCACTGGCATCCTCCTGAGAGTCTCCTCCAGGTCTCTCACCTGGCTGGGCGTGTAGCCTGTGCTGGGCACCACCTTATCCATGTGGGGGTACTCCTCCATCATCCTCCTTATTATCCCGACCGCGTATGGGCGGGGGTCTACTATCTCCCCTGCGCCGTACTGCCTCGCCGCTACCATGCCAGCCCCGTAGGGGGCGCCTCCATGTGTTACTGTGGGCGAGTCCTCGACTACTGCTACCCTCTTCCCCCTTATCATCTCGGGGTCGTCGACCCTCACCCTGCTGGCGGCTAGGCTAATCTCGGCCCTAGGATTGATCCTCCTTATATTATCGAGGATCCTCTCCACGTTGCTCCTGGGGGCCTGGTCTATCTTGTTTACTATTATATGGTCGGCCATCCTGGCGTTTACCTCTCCGGGGAAGGCTGAGACCTCTAGCCCGGGCCTGAGGGCGTCGGCTACTGTTATCATGTAGTCTGGCTCTATGAATGGCCAGTCGTTGTTGCCGCCATCCCATAGTATTACGTCGGCCTCCTTCTCGGCCTCCGCAAGTATCCTCCCATAGTCTATGCCAGCGTAGACTACTAGCCCGTTGGTTATGTAGTGCTCATACTCCTCCCTCTCCTCCACGGTCACCCCATACCTGTCGAGGTCCTCCAGGGTGGAGAACCTCTGTACGGCCATCTTCGAGGGGTCGCCATATGCCATGGGGTGCCTGATAGGTATAGTTGATAGGCCCCTGCCCCGTAGCTCCCTTATTATAGCCCGCGAGACGCTGCTCTTCCCTGCCCCGGTCTTGACAGCGGTAACCGCTATCACAGGCTTGGATGAGGGGAGCATTGTGTCCCTAGGGCCTAGGATCATGAATGAGGCCCCTGATGCCAGTGCCCTGCTAATCCGCTCTCCCAGCTCCTGGTAGGTGAGGTCGCTGTACGATAGTACCACGAGATCCACGCCCCACTTGGCAACGTAGTCCTCTAGCATCTCCTCGGGGACTATGGGTATCCCGGAGGGGTAGAGGCTGCCCGCCAGCTCGGGGGGATACCTCCTCCCTACTATACCCGGTATCTGTGTTGCTGTGAATGCAAGCACCTCGTACTTGGGGTTGTCCCGGAATACCACGTTGAAGTTGTGGAAGTCGCGGCCGCCAGCCCCCATTATAACAACCTTAACTCTCCTGTGATCCAAAGCATTACACCCACCTTAAAACAGTGTGACAGCTGGAATAAAAGCAGGAGCCCTTACCCCACCGGGTAAAACTTAAGTCCACCCCGACTCCTCCACCCTCGAGTAGGTGGTGTAGAGTATATTGACAAAAAGGGCTAGTGAAGATAGGGGGGAATTCGGTGCAATATCCAGCGGTTTAATAAACGTTTTCATCAAATACTCGAGGCCCCTAGCACTGGTGGCGGTAGCAATACTAACAATCGTGGGAGCATACCTCAGGATCCTCCCAGCCCTCAAGTACGGGATAGACCTAGACGCGAACGACCCATGGATAGCATACTGGATAGCAGAGCAGCTACACCAGAACGGCCTATTCTCCTTCTCTTCTATAGAGAACGTTAAGGAGTTCTGGTGGCCCCTAGGCAGGGACTTCCTAAGGCAGGAGTACATAGGGGTCTCATGGCTAGCTGCCGCGACATACCCGATAGGACAGGCGCTGGGCCTAACCCTAAAGGAGTGGATAGCACTCTTCCCAGTATTCGCAGGAACCATAACCATACCACTAGCCTACCTCATGGTGGTCGAGCTAACCGGGAGCAGGATAGGCGGCGTTGTCGCCGCGGCGATATTCAGCCTATACCCCGGAGCCATAGTAAGGACCACGGTGGGCTTCGTCGAGAAGACGGGTATAGCGGTACCATTCCTCACGCTATTCTACATACTACTAGCCAAAGCCCTAAAGTATTCAGCCATGAAGGGGAGCGGGTCCAGGGCGCTGGGGTACGCTGCCCTCTCAGGAGTAGTAGGCGGCCTGATAAGCTTCATATGGGGAGGCTACGATGTCGCAATCATATCCCTAGCCCTAATAATGCTCCTA
>JALUDK010000321.1 GCA_027044005.1 Acidilobaceae archaeon
GTCTTACCGGGTGCCTGAGGACTAGTGGCCTCTTGGGCGTGCCCGGGGCGCTGCCGGCGATGGCTATGTAGGTGCTCTTGACTACGCCGTAGTGGAGGAAGCCGCCGGCGGGGACTATCTTATACGCGTCGTCGTCTATCAGGAGTATCCTCTTGTTGTACTCGGTCCTCCTGTGGAAGCCTGTCTGGCCTGCCTGGGGCGTCTCCCAGAAGACTCCCTTGCCGTGGCTCCTGGCTCCTATCCTCCTGCTACCCTTCCTGTGCTTGTGCCACCTGGGAAGCTCCTTCACGCCCCACCTCTTTACTACTCCCTGGAACCCCTTGCCCTTGGTGACGCCGATTATGTCTATTAGCTGGCCCGCCTTGAAGACCTCTCCCACGGAGACGGTTGTGCCTAGCTTCTTCTTAGCGTACTCGTAGAGGCTGGCCACATCATCCACACCGCCAACCTTAACCTCGAGTAGGTCTGGCTTCTTCTTGCTCAGGCCCCCTGCCAGCTTGGGCTGTGATGCTATGATAACCCTCACCTCCCTAGCCTTGTCCAGCCGTGACTCTATCTTGGATAGCATGGCGTCAGTGTCGAAGGAGCCTAGGGTTGATATCTTCCTGTGGAGCTCTAGCTCCTCGGGCGGCGTTGCCCAGGCCTCCCCTAGTATGTACCTGCCCCTGTTGGGGTCGTAGCCGTAGGTCCTCACAGCTAGCACATATACCGGCGGGGTCTCAATTATGGTTATGGGGACGAAGATCTCCTTGCCGAAGGTGGGCTTGCCCCTCCTATCGTCTATCACGAATGCGTGGCTCATGCCAACCTTGTAGCCTAGGAAGCCGAGTAGGGCTGGCTCCCCTAGGTCTATGTTGGGCCACGTCTTTACCCTAGGCACCAGCCTGGAGGCCCTCTTCCTAGGAGAGAACCCCAGGCTTCCTCGTCTCGGCGCGCTCTTCTTCCTAGCGCCCACTCCTTGCTACCCCCAGTATCCGCTACGCCTACTGGAGGAGCCGGGCTATATATGGTTATAATGGGTCTACCACCCTCGTGAGGGTTGCGTGGATCGCCTCCTCAGTCCTAACAGTCCTGGCCCCCTGCATGTGTACGGTGTTTGCAATAACATCGAACAGCCTGCTATCCGCATACTCTAGGAGGCCCAGCCTGGGGCCACCGAATACTATGAGGAGGCCCTCATTAACTATGGAATCCACGCACTCGCCCAGGCGGCTGGTTGCAACGACCCTGAGGCCGCGGCCACGGGCCTCCCTGATGAGGCTATCGAGCCTACTCTTAATAGACACCCTGAACCCGGTGTAGATAGGGCCCCACGATGCCTCCTCCACCTCCACAGAGCCACCCCTGGATCCAAGTATCCTGACAGTGACCATCCTGCCGGGCCTGGACTTGCCCTGCATAACACCGTAGCCTAGGGAGCCTAGGAAGATCCTACAATAGCCTCCCCGGCACTCCTCGACGATCCCGTCGATAAGAGCCCCAGGCTCGGGGCTGGTAGGGGCCTCATGATTAGCAAGGTTTAGAGGCGGAAGAAGGCCGACATACCTGAGGGCCCCGCTGATGGGGAAAAGCCTCTTCTTCAAATGAGGCGGGGTTACGGAGTAGCGGAGTAGCAGGGAGAGTAGCCTAAGGTCTTCCCTGCTGGTGTCTGGGTCTCGGAATAGCCATGCATGGTCGACCCGGTGTATGGCCAGGGCTCTCGCTATATACCCGGCCTTGAGGGTCTTAGCCTGTAGGCTGTGCTCGGTGGATAAAACGCTGCCGGGGAGGGCTACGTGGAGGGGTCTAGGCCTCCTGTGTGGAGGCCACTCGGTGCACTTCACTTCCTACCCTTCCCCTTGCCCTTCCTGGCCTGGGCCTGCTCCTCCTTCTCCTTCTTACCCGTCTCCATGAATAGGGTAGTCCTCTGCCTTCCTCCCATTCCCTGGGCCACCCCGGCATGTATGCCTGGTGGTGCGGGCTATAAATAATGGATCCCAGGGCAAACCACTTTTTGGGTGGCAGGTGGTGGCCTTCCTCTATAGGGATCCGTTGGAGAGGCCTGGAGAGGCGCTTAGGGCACTCCTCAGGGAGCGTGACATAATCGTTGCCCCGGGCGTCTTCAACCCGGCGGTAGCGCTCCTAGTGGAGAGGATGGGGTTTGAGGCCGCATACCTCTCCGGGGCCGCCCTGACGGGCTCTCTGGCCATGCCTGACCTGGGCTTGATAACCCTGACTGAGCTTGCCGTGGCTGTAAGGTACATAACCAGGGTTGCCAGGATACCCCTGATAGTCGACGCTGACACAGGGTTCGGGGAGGCGATCAA
>JALUDK010000322.1 GCA_027044005.1 Acidilobaceae archaeon
AAGAATGCGGGGGCGGCGGCTGGCGTGGAGGTAGGGGAGCCACACCTATGCCCCGGAGGGTTGGATATGAGGTACTACGTGGTCAAGGGCGTCAAGAGCATATCATATGGGCCGAGTGGGGAGGTTGCCCACGCCCCCGACGAGTATATAGAGATCAGTGAGCTGGAGAAGCTCATCGAGATCTACGCCGGCACGGCCCTGCTACTAGGAGGCCGGGGAGGGTAGGCGGTGGAGAGGCCAAGGCCGCAGAGGCACGTGATCCTAGCGGGTATAGTAGGCCTCCTCATCGGTGGAGGCTCCGCGGTTGCAAGCCTAGAGAGCCCAGTGGAGCCCAGGGTCGTCGGCTCCCTCCTACTCCTAGCCTCCATGGCGGCAACCCTAATCCTATACTATGCATATATCCTGGTGGGCAAGCTTAAACCGGGGTGGGGCGTCCTATTCGAGTCCCTCCTGTCCACCCTCCTCTCGTCCCTGGTGGCCGCTGCTGTCGTCTATGATATGCTAGCCTAGCCTGCGGCCCTGAACGATATTGTCATATTATTTATATGTCCTGCACGTTCATCGAGTATCGTCGAAGGCAGTGGGGGGTAGCCGGTGGCTAGGAACATAGTAGTGGAGGCCTACAGGCACCCTAGCGTTGAGGAGTACGAGGTCGAGCTCGTAGAGAGGAAGGGGCTAGGCCACCCCGACTATATAAGTGATGCAGCAGCGGAGGTGGCCAGCCGGGCCCTGAGCAAGTATTACCTCGAGAGGTATGGTAGGATACTTCATCATAACCTTGACAAGGTCCTCCTCGTCGGTGGACAGGCGGCCCCCAGGTTTGGAGGGGGCGAGGTGCTCCACCCGATATACATCATAGTCTCCGGGAGGGCCACCACAGAGGTCAGGACCAGCGATGGGGTAGAGCAGGTACCCGTGGGCACCCTTGTGATCGAGTCGGTCAGGTCCTGGATCAGGGAGAACTTCCGCTTCCTAGACCCAGACAGCCACGTGGTTGTTGACTACAAGATAGGGAAGGGGAGCGTGGACCTAGTGGGGCTCTACGAGGCGGCCGAGCGGGTGCCCAGGGCCAATGACACGAGCTTCGGGTCCGGCTATGCCCCCCTCTCCACCCTGGAGAAGCTGGTCTACGAGACGGAGAGGCTCCTCAACAGCAGGGAGGTAAAGGCCAGGATACCCGCGCTGGGCGAGGATATAAAGGTGATGGGCCTCAGGAGGGGTAAGAGTATTGATCTAACCATAGCGGCGGCGATCATATCCCACAAGGTCCTAGACCCCGGGGAGTACCAGGCGGTGAAGGAGGAGGCTAGGGAGGTTGTGCTGGACCTAGCCTCTAGGCTAGCACCAGATTATGACGTCAATGTGTATATAAACACGGGGGACATGCCTGATAGGGGCGTATTCTACCTAACCGTGACTGGCACCAGCTCCGAGCACGGGGATGACGGCATGACCGGGAGGGGTAACAGGGCGAACGGGCTCATAACACCCCTGAGACCCATGAGCCTCGAGGCTACGGCAGGGAAGAACCCGGTCAGCCACGTCGGCAAGATCTACAATGTACTTGCCAATGACATCGCCAGGAGGGTGTACGAGGAGGTGGACCAGGTCAAGGAGGTCTATGTTAAGATACTAAGCCAGATAGGCAGGCCCATAGACGACCCCCTGGTTGCCGATGTGAAGGCCAAGGTCGATGGGGGCGAGCTGCCTGCCAGCGTGAAGGCGGAGATAGAGGCTATCGTGGATGAGGCGCTCTCAGGAATAACAGGGTACACGGAGAAGATCCTACGGGGCGAGGCCAGCCTCTTCTAACCCCTAGTCTAATTCTAATCCTAACCTAGCCACTCTTGCCAGGCCACACCTTATACCCGTATGCCCTTAGAATCAAGGGGATCAATATGGCCAGATAGCCTAGCTGGGCTATCAGCCTCACCCACTCCATGCTAACCGAGTACCCGAACATAACCGCAAGGATCGAGCCCACAAGCCCCTTATGGTGTAGCAGGCTCCCCTCGGATATGCCAAGGTTGTAGGCCTCCTCCAGTAGCACGCCATTATATAGTCCCTCCTCCTCCATGAACTCCGCCAGCTCATGCATCCCATACCCTAGTATGCCCGAGGCAACGAAGGTGAGCAGGATCGATGTCATCATGAAGAAGCGCCTCAGGCTGATACGGTAGCCTGCCACGTATATCATATAGGCTATGCCAACAGCCAGGAGGCCGCCAGCCAGGGCTCCCGCGGCGGTGTCTAGGGGCTTGGATAGCATGTATGGGACCAGGAAGAGTACCGTCTCTAGGGCCTCCCTATAGGTTATGATGAAGGTGAATGCTATGAGGCCCAGGCCGCTGGTTATGAGGGATACCCTCTTGCTTATATTCCAGGCTAGCTGCGGCCCGGTCTTGGCCATCCAGTATATCACCCATGTGAGGACTCCCGCTGCTGTCAGGGATGCGATGGCCTCGAAGAGCTCCTTTTCGGGGAATCCGCCGTAGAGGAGCCATACCGTGTAGCCCGTGGCTAGGCCTAGGGCTAGGCTCCCTGCTAGGCCTAGGGCTACGTATTTCCTCATGCCTGTGCGGCCTGTCTTGGATAGTGTCGTTAGTATGATTGCTAGTATTAGGCTGGCCTCGAGCACCTCCCTGAGGGTTATTACCATGCTGCCTAGGGCTTCTCCCGGCATGGCCCTGATCCCCGGTGTATTTGTGTGTGCAACGGTGTTATTTAACGCCGTTAATCGTGTAACCGTTTCTACCAAGAAAATATTTTCACATAAAGACACGTAGAAAACCGGGGGCTGAATAGTGGCTAGGATAGGAATCCTACAGGCAAGGGCCTCGGCTACGAAAGACGAGGCCAAGAGGAGGGTCGAAGAGGTACTAGCCAAGTCCAGGGTGGAGGCCGACATAATAGTAATGCCTGAATACCTAATGGCCGATCCAACTGGCCTGCCACCCAGCGATCTCGCCAAGATAGCAGAGCCCCTGGGGGGCACGTGGACCAGGTGGCTAGAGCGGCTAGCTGACGAGTACGGCTCCTGCATCATAGCATCAATGTTCGAGGAGGGCCCGGGGAAGCCATATAATACAATCGTGCTAGCCCAGCCGGGCCGGGGGATCGTGTACACCTACAGGAAGACCCACCTATTCGATGCACTAGGCTACAGTGAGAGCAGCATCCTATCCCCAGGCAGCGAGCCTCCCAGGACTATTAACGCCTGCGGCCTGAGGCTAGGCGCCGTTGTGTGCTTCGAGCTCCGCTTCCCCGAGCTATTCAGGATGCTAGCCCTAGAAGGGGCGGGGCTCGTGGCGGTCCCGGCTGGATGGTATAGGGGTGACGGGAAGGAGGAGGCCCTCCGCTTCCTAGCCCAGGCTAGGGCCCACGAGAACACTATGTACATCGCCGTGGCGTCGCTCTATGGGGCAAACTTTACTGGTAGGAGCATGCTGGTCGACCCTATGGGCATTGTAGTGCTGGATCTGGGCCACGGGGAGAGGTACGCGGAGGCCGAGCTAGACCCTAGAGCCTTGGAGGAGGCAAGGTCCAGGCTCCCAGTGCTGAGGCTCAGGAGGCCCGGGCTCTACAGGCTCTAGCCAAGACATATATTGTATATACTATAGCCTAATCTTTATGGCATATTATTAATAAGCCGCCCCGTATCACGGTGGCAACAGGAGTAACACCAGGAGAAGACGAGGCAGAAGGGTGCAGGAAATGGCCAAGACCATCGAGAAGCTGGACGGGGTCGTGTTGGAAGCCCTGTCCAGCAAGAGGCGCAACGGCGCCGCGATGATACTAAGGGTCAAGGGCGACAAGGAGGGCAGAAACAGGGTCTCCGCCGCCCTTGCCATAGACGTGAGCCCATCCATGGATGGGGATAGGATCTTCTACGCGAAGAGCGGGGCCGTAAGGGCCATAGACACGCTGGAGAACGGGGACGGGGTCTCCGTTATAGGCTTCTGCAAGAAGGCGTGGCTAGAGTACGAAACAACAATTAAGGGAGAAGCGGAGAAGAGGGAAGCCGCCAGGGCAGTGGCCAGGCTAAAGACCTGCTACGGAACCAATATAGAGGGAGCCCTAAAGCTCGGGGTAGAATCGCTAAACAGGCTAACAGCCAGCGGGGGCGCCGGAGTCCTCCTACTGATAACAGATGGAGAACCCAACGTGGGGAAGAAGGACCCCGATAAGCTGGCCGAGATACTCAGGGACAAGCCATACAAGCTCCTTGCAGTCGGTGTAGGCCTAGAATACAATGAGAAGCTCCTAGCCCGGCTAGCCGAGAAAGCCGGCGGGGAGATGAGGCACATATCCGACCCCAGCCACCTAGAAGAATCCCTGCTAGAGGAGGTAGCAAAGGCGGCTAGGCTCGTGGCATCAAAGCTAATCCTAAGGATCAAGGCGTCCAAGGCAAAGCCCAGGATCTACGGGTGGAAGGCTCTTACAAGCAACGGCCACATAGTCCTGGACCTGGGCTCCCTATCCTCTGGAGAGGTAATCGACGTCGGCCTGGAGCTAGATAGCGGGCCCCTGGAGGTTGAGGTTGAGTACATAGACCCCTCAACCGGGGCCAAGAGGAGATTCGGCCCCATAAAGATCAAGGCCGAGGCAGGTGAGAGCGATGAGTACGTGGAGCACAGGCTCAAAGTGCTCAAGGCACTGGATGAGGCGGAGAAGGCGGTAGAGAAGAAGGACTACAGGAGGGTCTACGAGATCATAAACGAGGTCTCCGAGGCAACGCTAAGCCTAGGAGACATGAGGCTCTACGAGGAGACAGTAGACATAGCAGAGCTACTAAAGAGCGGCGAGGCGGGAGAGGCTGCTAAGAGGCTATACTCGGCCCGGTTCAAGGCAAGGAGGGGTGAGGAGAGTGGCAAGGCTCAGGCTTAGGATAGTCAAGACCCCCCAAGAGCCGCCATGGCGGGAGGTGGTCCTAGACCCCCCGGGCGAGTATATACTCGGTAGGGATCCAAGGGTGCACCTTTTCATACCAGACAAGTACATCTCCCGGAGGCACCTCCGGATACTATACAAGAATGGCAAGTGGATGATAGAGGATCTGGGCAGCAGGAACGGAACCCTCCTCGACGACACGCAGATACAAGGCAAGGGCCCGGTAGAGCTGCCCAGCAAGGGGGAGCTGGTAGTTGGCCTAACAGTCATAGAGTTAGAGCAGTTAGGCGAGGATAAAGTAGAAGAAGGGGGCAAAGAGGAGGCTAAAAAGGGATAGGATAAGTGATGCCTCGGCACTCGCCCTCAATCGACGAAGTCAGCAGGATACTTGAGGACCCGGTGGAGAGGGCTCCCCTCATACTAGCCTCTACCCTAGAAAAATCTTATCAGGGCCCCTGTAGGCTCGAGGATCTACCAAGCGAGGGTGCATGGCTAGCCCGGATAGAGGGAGCCCGGGGCAGGGCGGAGCTACTCATAGTATCCGGGGTCGTGGTTGCGGCCCTCAGCCCCCACGGTAGGGGCAAGGCGGCGCTGGAAAAACTCCCCCACAACGGCGAGTGTAGGATAGAGCTGTTTAAGGTTGATCTTGATAGCCTGCCCTACAGGGACCTCCTACTAGACGCGGCAGGTAGGGTAGAGCCGCCCCAAGCCTGGGTCGGGGGCCACCTATACGGGTATAGCGTGGAGGCAGTCATAGGCGAGGGGGCCTTCAGCTACGTCCTCCAGGCTAAATCAGCCTGGGGCATTATAGCGCTGAAGGTACTCAAGCCCGACCATGCACGGGACCCCGGTAAGGTGTGGAAGTTCACAATGGAAGCACTAACCCAGGCCGCCATAGCCAACGCGCCCCAGAGGATCCTGGAGGAGGCAGCAGCAATGGCGCAGGGAGTTAGCGTGGACGTGCTGGAGTCTGGGAGGAATGCTGTGGTAAGGGTTTATGATGTTCACATACCCCCGGGGGCCAGCTACCTGGACCATCCACCCGCAGCGGCTATGGAGCTCATGGAGGGCAGCCTAGAGGACAGCCCCACGGGGATACGGGATGTAGCCTCCAGTGTGGCGCGAGCCCTAGCCCTGGCTCATGCCCTAGGCTACGGCCACTTCGACCTGAAGCCGGGGAACGTGCTCCATAGTAAGGGCTCGTACAAGCTGGCCGACTTCTCGGGCTACATTAGGGGGCCCCGGGGGTTTATCGTTGAGAATGTGACTCCAAGCTACGCCGACCCATACCTAGTGGCCTCCAGGGGCGTGGGTGTGGACCTCGATAGCGACGTATACAATTACTATACACTCCTGATAAGGCTAGCCACAGGCCATCCCCCAGCCTGCACGCTCTCCCTAAACAGCTTCCTCCTAGCCATGCATACAGGGGGCAAGCCTAGGCTACCCTCTCCCCCATCATATGCAACCCGCCTCTTGGACGCGCTGGCGAGGTCCTACAAGGAGGCCGGTAGCCCTACTAGCCTATTGGAGGAGGTCTCCAGGGAGTACAGTGACTGCATTAGGGTAGAGGTCGGGGCTATCGGGGAGGCTCTAGGGGGTGAATGGGTGGATTACGCCCTGGCAGGGCTAAGCATAGACCGGGGTGAAAGGCCCAATAGCATGGTATCCCATGGCTCAGTACCATGGGAGTCCCTACTATAAGCCGGTCCGCCGGAGGACCGTCTTTTAGAGGGCCAACTGCACCAACTATATAAGGACCGCTGGTAGGCTGGCTCCGGTGAACACTTATTACGCCATTTCCCCCTATTACAAGGGATCGATAGGGGGTGCCCTATTTTAGCCCGGGCCACTAGCCGTAAGGCCTTAAGTATAGCTGGTATACTCGTATTATGCTTAGCGACCCTCGCCCTGCCAAGAACAACTATTGTCGCAACCTCACTCCTGCACGAAGAGCCGCCGCCACCCCCTATACTATGGGCGCGGAATCTAGGCCCCGTGTTTACAGTAGAGTGGAGCCCGGACGGTACCATGCTGGTTACCGGCGGGGTTCGTAATAAGGTTATAGCACTTGATACAAGGGGTAACACATTATGGGAGAGGGAGTTATACGGTACTATATACGACATATCGTGGAGCCCAGACGGAAGCATGATCGCCGTGGTCGGGGAAAACTTCGATCGCGTAGTTGCCCTAGACAAGCAGGGAAACCTAGTATGGGAGACTAAGGTAGGCGAGTACCTATACCCTCTCGACAGGGTATCATGGAGCCCAAATGGGAAGTGGCTGGCTGCTGCCGAATCTAGATCTCAACTGTTTCTGCTGGATAGAGAGGGCAACCTACTATGGAAACGCGATATAAGCTATGAGTTTAACCGTGCAATACTGGATTTCACATGGAGCCCCGACAGCTCAATGCTAGCAGTTAGCACTACACGCTGGGCATTCAGCACTCTCATAGTCTTCGACCCCAATGGCACACTTATCTGGAAGCATGAGCTAGACGAGTATACGATAAGTAGTCCCATATGGAGCCCTGACGGGAGCATGCTGGTAATAATCGCTTCCTCTGGTAAGGTACTCTTTTTCAGCAGGGATGGAGATCTGCTATGGAACTATGAGGATCCTGATCCTAAAAAGAGTATAGGCATGGTTGCTGCATGGAGCCCCGATGGCTCCATGCTAGCGACTTCTGGCAAAAGAATCTATGGCAACTTCTATAGCCTGCCAATGGTCATGGCGTTTAGCATCAATGGGACTAAGTTGACTAAGCTGTGGGAGCACGTACTAGATAATATCCACATGTCGGCTAGGGATATAGAGTGGAGCCCCGACGGGAGCATGATAGCAGTCGGCACCTACCCGCAGGTTATTCTATATAATAGCTCTGATGGGAAAGTGCTATGGAGACACGACTTACAAGGCAAGGTAATGCGGGTGGCATGGAGCCCCGACGGCTCAATGCTAGCAGCAGGCTCAATATCCGGGAATGTTGCCCTCTACAATGCTACTGGGGAAGTTAAAGTTACTAGGTCTACACTGCTAGACCAGATAACTCTCAATCCATATATACAAAAGCTAACATCATCAGACGACAGGCTTCTGGTATTCGTAATCCTCCTCACAATACTGCTATTACTACTAGTTCTGCTAGCTAGAAGGAGCAGGCGAAAAAGGCGGGGGTAAGCCCCGAGATAAGCCGAGTAGCCAGCCCCACACGGAAAGGGCCTGCCCGGAGGGTTCCCTTGACCCTATATATCTCAACCGGATAATGGGGGAATGGGGTGGAGGGTGCCTAGCATGCCGGCCACAATCATCCATGGCCCGAGCGAGGCCAGCAAGGGATTCGCCGAGAGTCTGGGGAGGGGCCTAGGCCTAGATGTTGTAGGGTGCGAGTCTAAGCTCTTCCCTGACGGGGAGGCCTATGTCAGGATCCCCCTAG
>JALUDK010000323.1 GCA_027044005.1 Acidilobaceae archaeon
CTTCTCGAGTGTTCTGCGTAGTAGGCGTGCCATCGCCCCATTACTTCCCTGATCACGGCCACAGCTGCCTCTAGGTCCTCTACTACCCTTAGCCTGCTATCTCCTTGAGCTTCTCTATCATGAGCTTGTATACCTCCTCCATTTCCTCTCTCGAACATTCGACGCCCACCACGTTGTTATTCCTCTGGTACTTGCCACCCGCCTCGTAGCCCAGCTTCTTAAAGTAGCGTATTAGAGGGGTCAGGGGCTTGTCGTAGCCGTAGGCCCGTGCATAGACCCTGGCTTCATCCGTGGATGAGGCATAATATGCTACTACGACTATCTTGCCCCTATGCTTGGATGCTAGGTGCCTCGCTAGCTTGCTGGCATGCCTGCCCTCCCCTGCCAAGACTACTCCTAGGATTCCCGGAGCCTCCTCCCTAAGCTCCTTCACTGCCCTTGCCACTAGCTCCTCCCACTCGACGTCGGCCTGGGTCCTTAACGTAGTTAGCAGCGGATCGTTTAGCACGCTCTTGAATGGATCGAATTGTCCTATTGCATGGACTTTAGGGATCCAGCGGAGGCCGTGGTAGTTCCCCATCCTATCTATAGAGTTTAGCTGCTCTACTGCCTCTTGTATTATCCAGTAGTCGTTAACAGGATCTAACCCTGCCTCTACCATGTAGTTCTGGTATTCCCTGTTTGCCTTAGCGGCTGGGCCTAGGTCGCCTACTATGCTTGCCGCTACTAGGGCTGGGTGGTACTTGCCTAGTAGCCTGGCTAGGACGTGCGCCGCGCTTGGCCATTTCCCCTCCTGGTCCCCCTTGCTTGCTGGGTTTATGTACTCGACGTTCGGGTTTCTAGGCTCTTCCTCTTGGTAGTGATGGTCTACTACTATAATCCTGGCTCCAGTTTCCTCCGCTATCATGTCTAGGACCTTGCCTGGATAGGCTAGGTCTAGTATGAGTATTGTCCTGCTCCTCGTCAGGCTTTTCTTCAACGATTCTATGAATTCCCTCGTCACTTTGAACGTGAATTTTGGGGGATGTAGTACAGTGTCTTCCCCTGCTGCCATGACTATATGCATTGCAGATATCATGCCATCAGCGTCCCAGTGGTACACTACAACCGGTGATCCCCTGGCTGTTATGTCCTCTATGAAGCCTTCCCTCACCATGTGACCCACCCATGTATCTATCCCTGGAGTCTGGTGGAGCTGTATTATTACCCTCTCCGTATCCAGGTTGGGATCGGCCCGGATGATGAGCCAACACCTAGGGGGACCCCGTGTGGGGGTGGCCTATTCCCTGCGGCTCGACGGGCCGCAGAGGGTGGCTCTCCTCCACGCTGTGTATAGTATTGCCTGGTACGTTTGCAGGCTTATTGGACCCAGGCTCACGAGTGCGTGTGACGCCCTGCGTAGGTCCTCGTATAGCTCTCCTGGGAATCCAGTGTGCCCTCCTAGTAGGAACGCCGTGTCACCGCATATACTGTCCCCCAGCTGCGATATGTCACTTCCAGCCTCGTCTAGCATTATTATTGTACACTTCCTACACAGCCTTATAGGGTCTAGAGGATCCCCGCTCTTTATCTCTATACTCCTACTCCTGCCCTTGTATGCTGCCAGGATCTCTGACACTACCTGCCTTATACTTCCTAGCCCCCACCGCCTAACGCGGAGGATCTTGACCGGTTCTGGGGGGCCCATGAGTACACCTGTGAATCCAGGGTTTGGATCGTATCCTGCTGCTATTATGCTGGAGGCTATAACGTCCATCCTGCCTCCTTGGCTTGCTTGCCCTTTGAGTGTGAATATTGGCCCCGTGGCTGCTGTGGGCGAGTAGACTATGTACTCTGCCTTACCTGGGCTTTCCGAGGATCCTGGAGTACCCGTATCTGATCACCCCTACTATAGAGAGCCTTGGCACCCTCTCCCTGTATCTTCTATACTCCTCTGCTTGTGTGAGCTCACGCTCCTCCACTATTGATGCCAGTGCTACCCATACTGTCACTACTGGTATTGATAGTAGCAGTCGTGGGTCTACTATTGTTAGCGCTATTGTTATGAGTAGTGTCGAAGAGTATACTGGGTGGCGTGTGTGGGAGAAGGGGCCCTCTACTATTATAACTGTTGGCCCTGTGCATCTTGCCTCCTTTTTTATCAAGCTTCTTAGCATTCTAGCCCCGCCGCAGAAGTATCTTTTAGGACCTCCTAGTATGTGTATTGTGTCTCTTATCGTTACTAGTGCTGGGATTATGAGGATCGCCGCTGCGGGGGCTAGCCAGGGTATGGAGCCTGGTAGGTTTGCCAGTAGCTTGTGGGATGTGTAGAGGATGATTGTGTAGACTGATAGTATTAGGACTGGTATTATGGGGTAGTGCTTGCAGTGGTCATGGGTCACCTGAGATCTCCCTGAGCTTTTCACGGGCTTGGCGTAGCGCCTCTTCTGGGTCTGGCTGTGTAGTCTTGGGGTCGAATGGGAATTGGCTTAGTATTAGCTTTATGGAGCCGTCTTCTAGCTCGGCGAATAGCTGGGGGAGCCATGCCATGCCTAGGTCGTCCGTGTCCCCGTGGGTTATTGCGAAGACGTAGTCCTCCTTCTTTACCTCTACCTCTACTCCAGCGTCTTTTGCCAGTTGCTCAGCTAGCTTTAGCCAGGCCTTGTGGAGCGGGTGGGACTCGATTGTGTCTAGTATGATCTTCCTTATCTTCCCCATGGGTGTGCCACTCTCCTCCAGGCGGTGTCCTGGGCGGCTGGCAGGTTTTAATACCTATGCTATCCCTCCTGGCAGGCCTTCTTCATCACCAGCGCGTCTTTGTCTAGTATTGGGCTCTCGCTTATGATCACAGCGTTGATCCCGGTCTCCTTGTAGGCTCTGCATACTATGCTCCACTCAGGGCCATACTCCTCCTCGTCTAGTGTGTGGTGCATTCTCTCTCCTCCCTTCCCATACTCTATCCTTGAGAAGTGGGTGTGCAGAGGGTCTATGGCTCTCTTTCCTAGTTCCTTCTCAATCTTTTCTATTACTCCTATAACCTGGTCTACGCTTGTAACCATTTTTCCCTCGTACCTTGCATAGAGGTGCGCCCAGTCCACTGTTGGCCTGCACCTGCCTAGGGCTGCGCATATCTCTATCGCCTCTTCCACATCCCCGACCTGGCTGGTTTTACCCATGATCTCTGGCGAGAAATCGGGCTTCTTCACCCACGGTGGCAGGAGTTCTTGGGCCTTCTTGTAGCCTTCGATTACCCTCTCTAAGGCCTTCCTCTTGTCTTCATGGCCCTTATAGAAGCCTGAGTGGATTACTACTGCGTAGGCCCCCATCCACTCTGCTGCTATCATAGACTCTACTATCCTCTTTATGCTTCTCTCCCAGGTGCCCTGGTCTAGGCTGGCTAGGTTTATGTAGTATGGTGCATGCATGCTCATTACTATGTCGTTCTTCTCCGCCTCCTCGCCTAGTAGGCGTGCCTTCTTCTCGCTTATCCTGACTCCTCTTACTGCCTCGTATTCTAGCGCATCTAGCCCTATCTCTCTGAGGTATGCTGGTACCTTCTCCATTGCACCTTTGAAGTCGAGGGGTTTGCCTGCGGGTCCGAACCTTAGCTTGCCCACTCCTCTCCTCCCGGGTGTTTAAGGGTGTACCCGGGGGGTTGTTTAAACATGGGATCCTAGTATCTCTGCCACTAGCCTCTTGTAGTTAGTGTTCTTTCTGACTCTCTTGAGTATCAGGTTTCCCTTGTAGTCTTCCTCGTCTATCCATGGTGGTTTGCTGGGTCTTAGTGCTACTAGGCTTATCGTCGCCCCCGAGTCTATTGCATAGTTTAGGTATATGTCTAGGTGTTTTATCCTGGAGCGTGCGCTCCATAGTAGGAGTAGTAGCCATTCTCCGGCCTCGTATGCCTCTGCTGCCTCCACTGCTTCTACTATTCCCGGCCCTGGGTTGGGTCTTCCTGGCATTACTGGTGCTTCTGTGTATGGCTGTGTTAGCCTCGCTTGGGGGCGGGGGTCTACCAGGGGTAGTGCCCTTTCTCCGAATATTATGAGTCCAATCATGTTCATGCCTCTACTTGTCTCTAGCTCCTCTAGGATCCTGTATACTACGTCTTGCTGCGTGTACTTAGCCTTCTCTGCTACTACTATTATCAACGTGGTTATGCCTCCTCTATGTATTCTAGTATTGCCGATAGTAGCTGGCTCCTGCTTGATGCATGCCTGTATGTCCAACCGTAGGCCTCCATTCCCTTCCTGTATATCTCCTCTGTTTTCGGCTTCTCCCCTACTGTTATGGTGTATATTCTTACCCCGGCGTTGCTTGCATAGAGCAGGGCTGCCTCCAGTGGGATTCCCAGGTTTATGTCCCCGTCTGTTATTAGTACTATTCCCTTCCTTCTCCCTTCCCTGGCTCTTCTCAGCATCTTTACCGAGTCTACTATTCCATCTCCTGGTGCTGACCCCTCTTCTGTGAAATTTATTCTGTACACTGTCTTTACTAGCTTGGCCTTGTCGTTGGTCAATGGCAGTACTGGGAGTGATCTGCCGAAGAACACGACTATACCGATCCTGTTCGAAGGATTTTCTAGCAGCCTTGATGCTAGTAGTAGCAGTGCCTCCTTGGATGCGTCTAGCTTTGACGGCCTGAGGTCTCCGTAGCCTTTCCCCATGCTTAGGGAGACGTCTAGCAGTATTACCGTGTCTGTTAGGCCCTGCACAATCTTCACCTTGTGGGTATTATCGCATCCGGTACTAGGAGTGGTATCGACTTGACGCTATATATAATCTCGACCGCCCGTTCAAAGGAGACTATACCTCTTGATATACTGTCTTTAAGTAGTGAGAGTGTACTATAGGCAGCCACACCCCTCTTCCTCGCGTAGTCCCTTGTTCTTATATCGTCGCTTAGGAGTATGGCTCCAGCCGCCTCTGCATAGCTCACTAGTGCCTCTTCTATATGCGTCACTAGGTGCCTCGGGGGCTCTGTTGGCACCGGTATTGGGGCTATGTGCATTATATTCGTGGCCCTTCTCCCCTTGGATAGCCTCCGTGCCATGTATACCTCTAGCTGGGGTTTCCCTGCTTCGGGATATAGGAACCTGTAGCCTCCGGTGTTCGTCTTTTCCTCTAGTATGTCATGCATGTCGCTCTCGTATATTACGAATGCGGTGAATGGGTCTACTACATAGGTTCCCGGTTCTGGGTCTCGTAGTTCCTCGCCTGTCCTGGCTCCTAGTAGTGGTAGTATCTCTTGTGATAGCATTATATCTATCATTACTTTGTATGGTTTGGAGGCGAAATAGGATGTGTATTGGAATGATGCGTCCTTGTTTATGTATAGTTGTAGTGCTATGTCTACTAGGTCCATCTTGTCTATCATATTCCTTACGGCGTCTCGTACAGCTTCAGCAACGCTTGAGTATACACCAAGTTCTACTAGTCTTCGTAGTTTTTCTTCTAGCACTCCTGATATTTCCACTGTTACAACCATACCACGTCTGGCCCCGTTATTGTTGTTGCCTTCACTCTGTATTAATGCTATACATTAGAACAGACTGATCCAACATGTTATAAAAATATATTATGATTATTTTATATGAATAAAATATGTATTATGGTGCACCTTACCCTACATTAACGTTTATGGGGACCACTACGAATGCTGGAACCTCGAACACTGCCATCTCTATGCCGTTTAGGGTTAGTCCTACGGTGTAAGTTATGCCTACTGGCGATACTAGCATTAGGTTTATCGTTGAGGTCGTGTTGGCCCTGATTTTTATGGGTACTGTTATCTCGTTTCCGAAGTTCGTCCTGTCTACTAGGGGCTCAGCGTAGGCGTCTCCGCTGGTTACGGTTGTGTAGGGGAATGCTCCTGATAGTAGGAAGGTTCCGCTTATTGTGACCTCTATGGCTGTCTCTTCTCCTGGCTGTAGTTGTATTGTTGGTACGTTCGCCCTGATTGGTATCACTGTGATCTTGTATGGCTCTGGGTATATGCTTGATGCGTCTATTAGTGTGTTGTGCAGCACGATCCAGTATGGTGATTGTGAGAATATTGGTGCTACTATGACTGCTCTCTGTGGGAATGGCCTGTCGTAGTGGGTGAACCAGCCTCCGGTTAGTGGTAGGGATAGCTTTCCTGCCACTACTGCCCCGTAGAAGCTGGATTCTGGGCCGTAGCCGAAGAGGCTTGTTGTTAGTATTGGTACTCCTTCTCCGGCTAGCATTACGTCTATGTTAGTGTTTGGAGCCTCCCATTCTACTGTGATTACGTACCCTACTATTGTTGGGTCTGTGGTTGTTATGGGTATTGTTCTCCAGTCGCCGCTCTCGTATCTCCAGGTCCAGTCGAATTGGCCCTCGACTGCGTAGTTCTTGTAGGGTGTGTCCTCTGTGCCGGCTAGGGTTAGCGCCTTGGTGTCTCCTGTTATTGTTGCTGCTACTGGTATTGAGACTGGGATTTGTAGTGTGTCTCCATTGTATGTTACCTTTATGTAGCCCTGGTATAGGCCTGGCTTGGCGCTGCTGGGCACGTTTATCTTTGCTACTAGTGTTGTTGGGCTGTCTGCTATGTCTATTGTCGATGGCACGGTGATCCAGCTCCATGGCTGCTCTACTGTCTTTCTGAGTTCTAGGTTTATGTTTAGTGAGAGTGGTATGCCTAGTAGTGGGTACTGGTTCGTTAGTATCCTTATGTCTAGTAGTGGAGCCTTGTCCAGTGCCGTCACGTCTGTTCCTAGGTACTCTGAGACGACGTTCTCTACTAGATTGAACTTCTCGGCTGGCTTGCCTAGTGTTATGTGGAATACGTTTGCCATCCTTATGTCATAGTTCATCCTGGCGGTCTCTAGTAGTGATATCTGTCCGTCCCCGTTCGCGTCGATCCAGTACTGGAGCTCTACTCCTGTATAGAGGAATGGGACGTAGTAGCCTTGCCTGCCTAGTGGATCCATCTTAGAGTATGGGTATGAGGCGACTATCTCCACTAGGTCTGCGCCTTGGAAGGCGTTCATGTCGATTGGTATCAGTATCCTTGCCCTAGTGTAGTTTAGGAGTATCGTTATTCCATCGTCGCTGGTTGCTTGGAGTAGGTCTGTTAATGGGAATATGCCCTCTGTCGTGTACACTATCGCCTCGTCTAGTTTCAGGTACTTTGTCAGGGGCTCGCTGTACTGCTTGTAGGTTACCGCCTCTACGTTAGCGTAGACTGATCCTCCCATAGTGTTAATGGTTATGGGTATCTCCTTACTCTCCCCAGGCTTCATGACCCCGGTATATACCTGCGTGTCGCCTACTGTGTTTAGCGTGTTGCCCTCTGGTAGGTACTGCATGTTTATCCCTGCATACTCGTAGGCGTTCTCGAATGTTGCGGTGGTTGACGCTATGGGTATGCCTCCCTCTAGCACGGCTTTTACTGCCTTGTAGGCGTTCACGTGGCCCGAGCCTTGGACGTATGGGTCATAGCCTAGGTCTGTCGCAGTGCTCTTTAGCACCGCCTTAACTAGGCCTGGGCTTGGCTTCTCACCGGTTGCCTTCATGAATGCCTCTACTATCAGCGCTACTGTGCCGCTGGTCATAGGTGTTGCCTCGCTGGTTCCACCGAACAGGTCGTAGGCCTGGGTTCCGTCTCCTAGCCCTGTGAGGACTGGTGCTCTTGCCCATGCAAAGGATCCGATGTTGACTACATCTGGCTTGGCTAGGCCTAGGTTTGTGGGTCCCCTGTCGCTCCAGCTTACTACCTCTCCCCACGCTCCTGGCAGGTATCCGTAGTACTGCCTATAGTCGAATAGGGTTGAGGCTCCTACTGAGATTGCTAGTGTTGATGATCCTGGTATTGTTGCTGTTCCGTAGCCTGGTCCTCCGTTGCCCATGGCGTGTACCACTATTGTCCCGGTGTTGGCTACTATGTAGTCTTCTAGCATGCTTAGCGGATCCATTGTGCTCATGAAGCCTATTAGGCCTACTGCGCTTAGGCCCCAGCTGTTGCTTATTATATCGACCTTGTGGTTACCGGTGTATGTCCAGTTCCATGGGTATCCTGCCTGGTCTAGGCCTGAGAAGAATAGCTGTGATACGTATGGGTTCATTAGGCCGGTGTTTGCTCCTAGCTTTGCCTTTGGCGCTATGCCGGTTAGCCTGTACTGCCCGTAGCCTAGATCAATTACCGTCTTGCCTCTACCGGCTATTACCGAGGCTACACTGGTACCGTGGCCTATGAAGTCGTATACGAATGACACGTAGTTGCCTCCCTGGATGTCCATTCCTGGTAGTATGAGGCCTGCCATGT
>JALUDK010000324.1 GCA_027044005.1 Acidilobaceae archaeon
CCCAGGTGGTCTTCAACGTCCTCGAGGCGGAGCTAGCACCCAAGAAGGAGGGCTAACCCTCCTCTCCTATACCAGCCAGGCTCTAAGCTGTTCTCTATACATAATATAATCGGCATCCTGTCTATCGCCTATTGCAAGTTAAATATGGATCCTAACATTGTCCCTATAAAAACAATGAGGGTTATAGGCTTCTCCTCTCGTATAGCCAACACGCAGCGTAGTGGCCAGGCCTCTCCTCTATGAGACCCGGCTCCTCGGCCTCGCACCTGGGCTGGATTTGAGGGTTCTCATCGTAGGCTACACACCTAGGCCTGAATCTGCACCCCTTAGGCAGGTTTACTGCGCTCGTGACCTCTCCCTTTATCCTGAGTTTCCTTATCTTCTTCCTATTCTCCGGCTCTGGTTCTGGTATTGCATTTATCAACGCCTGGGTGTAGGGATGGAGTGGGTTCTGTATGATATCATCCGCCTCCCCCAGCTCGACTATCTTGCCTAGGTACATGACCGCTATCCTGTCACACACATACCTAGCTAGGGCTAGGTCGTGTGTTATGAATAGTATTGCCATCTTCATCTTATCCCTGAGCTCGTTGAGGACCTCTAGGACCTCTGCTCTTATGGAGACGTCTAGCATCGACACTGGCTCGTCTGCTGCCAGTATCTTTGGGTTCAGGACTAGCGCCCTTGCTATGGCCACCCTCTGCCTTTGGCCCCCGCTGAGCTGGTGGGGGAACCTGGGTAGGAACTCCTCGGGGGGTGTTAGCTTTACTGTCTCTAGCACCTTTGATACTATTTCTAGCCTCTCCTCCTTGTCCCCTATCTTGTGTACTATGAGTGGCTCCTCTAGTATATCGAGTATCCTGAACCTGGGGTTTAGGCTGGCGAAGGGGTCTTGGAAGATCATCTGGGTCTCTCTCCTCACCCCCAGGAGGGCTTTGCCCTTGAGCTTGTACATGTCAACGTAGCCCTCCTCTGTGGCCGCGTCTGGCTGGCTCTTCTTGACCTCCTCCAGTACATCCTCGCTGGGTTTTAGGAGGATCCTTCCTCCTGCTATGTTCTCCTTGTCTATTAGCCTTACTATCGCCCTGGCGGTGGTTGTCTTGCCGCATCCAGACTCTCCCACGAGGCAGAGTGTCTCTCCCCTATAGATCTCGAACGTGACCCCGTCTACTGCGTGGACGTAGAGTTGGGGCCTCCTTGCTAGGAGGTCTACTATGCTCCTCCTCACTGGGAACCAGACCTTGAGGTCCTCAACCCTTATCAGCGCCTCTCCCTTCATTTTAATCACCTCCTCCTGAGCCTGGGCTCTACTATGGTCTCTATTGCTAGGCCTAGGAGGACGAATGCCAGGCCTGTTATGGCTAGCATTAGGCCTGGCGGGAGGATCCACCACCACATCTTGTAGGCTATGCCCCTGTTGGCCTGTGCGTCTGCCAGGATCTTACCCCATGTTGGCAGGCCGTGCTCTATGCCGAGCACGCTGAGGCCCGCCTCTGTTATTATCGCTCCTGGCACGCTGAATACTAGGCTTGCCATTGCATAGGGGAGGATCTGTGGTATTATATGCCTAAATATTATCCTGGCATTAGAAGCGCCTATGGCCTTGGCCGCGTCTATGTATGGCTCCGCCTTTATGCTGAGAGTCATGCTCCTGACTATTATCGCGGTGCCTCCCCACCCCAGGATTACTAGGAACCCTATTATTATGAAGAGCTTCTCCCAGGGGCCTACTCCCGGCTTCTCCTGTAGGATTACACCGATGAGGATCAGTATTGGGAGTATTGGTATGTTTGATAGGACGTCGATGAACCTCTGTATGACCTCGTCCACCAGGCCTCCATAGTAGCCGCTGATCACACCTATAACTAGGCCTATTATTACCGAGGCTACTGCTGCGAATAGGCCTACAGCTAGGGCGACGGGGAAGCCATAGAGTATGGCTAGCCAGAGGTCCCTGCCCATGTTATCGGTTCCCGAGATCCCGTAGGCGTTGCCCTTGACCACTATCTTTATCTTCTCGAATCCTAGCTGGCCAGCTGCTATGGCTTGTTGTATAGCGTTGGGGTGGGCCCCTGCGTATACTATGATTAGGTGTAGCCTGTAGGTCCCGGTTAGGGGCTCGAACTCTTTCCCTCCTAGGGGCTTGCCGAAGATCATCTGGGTGGCGAATCCCCTTGCATCCGTCTCCGTCATGTTTATAGTTACACCCTGCTGGACGAAGTACTCAACGTACTGCCTCCAGAAGAGGTCGGCAGTTACACTCATGTTCTTGAATGCAAGGT
>JALUDK010000325.1 GCA_027044005.1 Acidilobaceae archaeon
CTTGCCGGTAGCTTCACACCGGTGGCCGGCTGGAGGCCCAGGTAGACTAGCAGTGGCTCTAGCTCCCTGTACCTCGCGAGTAGGTGGTGGGGGAACTTAGGTGAAGCGAATAGGCTTGGCTCCAACCCCACGCTCCTAGACGTCTCTACGTAGCCCTCTATCATGTCGGGGTACTCGAAGGGTAGATCTGGCAGGAGCACGCTCCTGGCCCCTACGCGTGATGCCTCCTCGAGAAGCCTCTCCAGCGGGTGTTCATGCATGTAGGCCATTACTATGAAGGGCTTGTTGGGCCCCACCTCTGCTACCAGCTCCAAGGCCCTCCACGGCCCTGTGTGCCTCGACGCTTCCATGTGGGTCCTCCGTATGGTGGGCCCGTCGTATATAGGGCTCCTGGACGGGATCCCTAGCTCCAGGAAGTCTACGCACGGCTCCAGGCCTCTTAGGAGCTGGGCGAATCCTTGGGGGCTGGGCCAGGATATGGTCAGGTACACGCTAAAGCCGGGAGAGGCTAGCTCCATTGGCTCTCCATCAGCCTCACCAAGTGCCCCCGGCCAGTGGGGTGTGAGAGTATTTAAGGGCCACGCAAGTGGGAACACTTATAAACCCCTGTGGGCCCGAGGTGGGCGGTGGTGGTGAGACGATGAGCCAATGGGCATAGCCCCCAGCGGAACCCCCCTCCTACCCCCGCACCCGCGTGACTCCTACCTGCAATACACGCACGCCCTAGCAGGAGGTGCTCCACAATGATGGTCCTCAGGGAGATCCTAGCGGAGCTACTAGAGCGGCCCCTACCCCCCTCGAGGGCCAGGAGCATCGCAGAGTACCTCCTAACAGGGGCGGATGACGTGGACAGGGCAGCCATCCTGATGGCGCTAAGGGCACGAGGAGAGGCGCCCAGCGAGGTGGCCGGCTTCAGCATGGCGCTCAGAAGCATGGCCACAAGGGTCAAGACGCCGGGGAAGGTGCTCGACACCGCAGGCACCGGTGGGGATGGGAGCAGCACGATCAATGCATCCACGGCGGCAGCACTAGTAGCAGCCTCCCTTGGGGCGCTCGTAGCGAAGCATGGGAACAGGAGCATCTCTGGAAAGTCGGGCAGCGCGGACTTCATGGAGGCGCTGGGCTACAATATAGGCCATGGGCCAGGGACCGCGGAGTGTATGCTCCGAAGGGTCGGCTTCACATTCCTCTACGCCCCCGCCTACCACAAGATCATGGCAGCAGTGGCACCGGTAAGGAGGAGGCTGGGCGTAAGGACGATCTTCAACCTAGCTGGCCCCCTATCAAACCCGGCCCAGCCGACCCACCAGGTTCTAGGGGTAGCTAGCAGGCGCCTCCTACAGGTGATGGCGGAGGCAGGCTCACACCTAGGCTACGAGCGCCTACTCGTAGTCCATGGCTACCCGGGCATCGATGAGGTCAGCATCACAGGCCCCACCCTAGTAGCGGAGCCCGGCGGGAGGAGGTATACTATAGCACCCGAGGACCTTGGCCTGGAGGAGTGCAGCATAGAGGAGCTGGTGATAACTGGCCCCCGAGAGAGTGTCTCCAGGGCGCTCGAAGCTATGAAGGGTGGGGGCAGGGCATGTGATAGGAGCTTCATAGCAGCCAACGCTGGCCTAGCACTCTACGCCTATGGCCTAGCGGGGAGCCCCAGAGCAGGGGTCTCGATGGCCCTGGACGCCATGGAGTCTGGGAGGGCTGCTGAGTACCTTGGGAGGGTTGTGGAGGCGAGTAGGAAGTGCATGGGATAGACCCTCTGGCGGAGTGGAGGGGTTGCAGGAGGCAGAGCTCCTCCAGCTATCCTAGCCCCCGCAAGCTGGCCAGGGCAGCAGTGTCTCAGGGCCACGACTACGTGGCGCTCCTGGAGAGTGGGGGAGGCTTCCAGGAAAGGGCCAGGTATAGTATCGTAGGCATAGGCGCGGGGAGGGCAGTGGAGGAGAGGAGCCCAGGCACGGTCTACAGGGCACTGGGGAAGCTTGGAGGCCGATGTGCTAGGCTGCCGTGCAGGGAGATGGCCTTCATAGCCGTATCCTATGAGGCTGTGGCAGGGGCGGAGCCATGGCTAGAGCCTAAGCTGGGTAGGCACGAGTGGCCGCTCCTGGCAGGGTTCACCCCCGAGACGCTGGTGGTGTATGACCACGCAGCGGGGAGGGTGGTAAGGTGTGGGCCGGAGCCCGTTAGCGTGGAGGGCAGGCTACCCGGCTTCAGGCTCGATGGCGTCCAGTATGAAACCAGTAGGAGTGACTTTGTGGATTGGGTTGGGGAGGCTAGGGAGCTCATACAGGCAGGGGAGGCCTTCCAGATCGTCCTGTCCAGGGTCAAGGAGTATAGCTTCCAGGGTGAGCCCCTGGCCGCGTATGAGAGGCTGGCATCGATAAATCCGAGCCCCTACATGTTCTATCTGAGGATAGATGGTAGGGTTGTAGCGGGGGCAAGCCCGGAGCTGCTGGTGAAGCTCGACTCGGGTGTGCTTGAGACGCATCCTATAGCAGGCACTAGGCCGCGTGGTGATGGCGAGGAGGATATTAGGCTTGAGGAGGAGCTGCTGAGCGACGAGAAGGAGCTGGCAGAGCATATCATGCTAATCGACCTGGCTAGGAATGACCTGGGCTCCATAGCAGTCCCGGGCACGGTTAGGGTTCCCGTCGTCATGGATGTCGAGAAGTATAGCCACGTCCAGCACATAGTATCCAGGGTCGAGGCGCAGGCCCGGCCCGGCCTAGGCTTCCACGAGGCCCTGAAGCACACACTCCCAGCGGGCACAGTGAGTGGGGCGCCGAAGCCTAGGGCCATGGAGATCATAGCAATGCTAGAGGACAAGCCACGGGGCCCCTACGCTGGCGGCGTTGGCGTCACAGCGGGCAACGCGGGGGAGGCAGCTATAACGATCAGGAGCTTCTGGACCACGGAGTCTGGGCTGGAGATAAGGGCGGGCGCCGGGATAGTCTACGACTCCAAGCCGGAGAGGGAGTATATGGAGACCGAGTACAAGCTCGAGGCCATAAAGAGGGCCCTGGGTGGATAGCCGTGAAGCTAGTACTAGTTATAGATAACTACGATAGCTTCGTATACAATATAGTGGACCTACTAGCGAGGCTGGATGCCAGGAGCGTTGTAGTTAGGAACGATGAGATCACCGTTAGGGGCGTGTCCAGGATCAACCCCGACGCGATAATCATATCCCCAGGCCCAGGACACCCAGCCAAGGAGAGGGATACAGGGATAAGCCCACACGTAGTCAGGGAGCTGGGAGATAGGATACCGATCCTAGGCATATGCCTAGGCCACCAGGTCATAGGCCACGTCTACGGGGCAGAGGTAAGGAAGGCCAGAACCATAAGGCACGGGAAGACGTCCCCGATAAGGCATAACGGCGACGCGATCTACACGGGGATACCCCAGACGTTCACCGGCATGAGGTACCACAGCCTCGCCATAGACAATCCACCACCAATACTCGAGACGACGGCCTGGAGCCTGGACGACGGCGAGATAATGGGGATCCGCCATAAGAAGCACCCGGTAGTAGGGGTCCAGTTCCACCCCGAGAGTATAGGCACCGCAATGGGCCTTAGGCTGCTAGACAACTTCCTCCGCTTCTACACCTAGAGCTCCAACCCCTCCGTATAACTCCTCCCCCTAGCCTGCTGTAATGTGCCGGTTGAGGCAGCCTCGGTGAGGTCCTCGAACAACGTTCCTCTATTACCGGTCCTTGTAGCAGTGTTCAGAGCCGTAATCTCGATGAGCGCTGGCCCCGGAAGGCCTAGGGAGGCATTCCCATGCTCTGGGTGCCGGGCCTCTATCACATGGTCCCCCGTGACCAGTGCGTAGAGGGTCCCTGTTTTCACGGATAATAGCCTAGCCAGCTCCACGGCTAGCCTAGCCCCCCTCCTGCTCTTCCTCAGCCTCCTGAAGCTGGTTAGCGTGGTCCTCGGGCTTTTGGCCTTGAGCAGGTTATCTATGACGCCTGCTATGTATTCTAGGGTTAGCGCCCTGGCCACGTATGGATCCCTTAGAAGGTACCCGTTGAAGGTTATTGTATGCCTGTCTACCTCTAACTCGGCCTCCACAGGCTCCAGCGAGGCCATAATCCCGGGGGCCTCCTCCTTGATTAGCCTACCCAGTATTGACTCATCCCCGGGCAATGGCTCCTCGCTGGCGAGAATCTTCTCGGCTATATTGTCTACCTGCCTCTCCAGGCTATCCGCTATGCTGGCTAGCAGTGATTCTAGGTCCTCAACCACTACATGGTACCCTATGGCGGCTAACGTTGTTGTGTCTAGATCGATGCCCATGTGCTTCCTCGCCAGGGCTGCTATCCTGTATAGCGCTGCCCCCACGCTCTCTAGGCCCATGCAGGGTGCCCCCTTGGCTTCAAGGCACTTGGCCACGGCCTCCCTCAGGGAGGTGACGGGCGCGTCCAGGTCTAGCCTTATCCTGAGAGCACGTGGCTCATCTAAATCTATGATCGTGCCTCCTGGCCTCAGTATGGTGGCGTAGACAAGGCTACTTACCTCATCCCAATCGTTTATCCTGACCCTTTCACCGTAGACCCTGCTTACACCCCTAGCCACGGCTAGGTTGAGGGCGTAGACAGCCTCCAGCTCGGTCCGCGCCCCGTCTGCTAGGGAGCGGGCCTCGGCCTGGATCGTCTCCAGCAGTTGTAGGTGTGCCCTGTAGATCGCCCTAGCCAGCATGTATCTAACCAGGGCGGTGGCTAGCCAGCGTCTGGCCTCGTCCTCGTCCTTGAATAGGCGGACTATCCTAACCGCTATATCCCCCTGGAGGCGTACTATTGATCCTTCCCCGGCGTGCTCCTCCCAGGGGTTGTAGTCGAATCCCATTAGCGCTCTAACCAGCTCCTCGTTTATGCCGGTCTTGGCTAGGCTTAGCAGGCCGGTTATGAACCAGGGGAGCTCGTGTGCAAACACCATGCCAGTGTCCCTGTCTAGGCCGACTACTATGGCGCCGCTGCTCTTTGCGAGCAGACTGTGTCTCCTCGAGCCGAGGAGTAATATGGCTCCATCCAGGTCGAGGCTGGGATAGTGTATCTCTATATCCTCTATCGGTGTATCCCAGTCTATGCTCCACAGGAAGTGGAGTGCCTGATCGTCGAGCAGATCGAGAGCAGCGTTGGACGCCCTCCTACTGTAAACTAGTACATAGTCGCCAGCTCTGTGGACTTCGCACTCCTCGCCCCTCCTACACCACGTGCTCGCCAGGTTGTCTAGCCTCTCCTGGTGGCCTGGCATGAGGCCCGGTATCGGCGTACCGCCGTTGAGGTACCTTTCCACGGCAGAGGCCAGCTCTTCGGGCGTCATGGTGTATATTCACCTCTAGGAGGAGAAAGATGGGGTCTGGGTAGGCTGCTCCATGGCGTTCCTATCGCGGCTAGTCGGCCATCCTTGTGGCCACGACATAGTTTATATCGAGCCTGGCCTTGAAGTGCTTAGGCTCGGCGAGAAGGGGCTTCTCCCTGACTGCTAGGGCCACAGCCAACCTGGGTTACACCCCGGCCGACTAGGTGCCGGGTGCATGGGCCGGCTAATAAGTGTTTTGGCCCCCAGCCTTTATAGGCCTACCCTTGAACCTTCCGGTTATGGATGAGCGGTGACGACGCGCCTGAGCCGTTAGCGGCGGTGACGAGGCCCTCGATCTGCGACGTCACGTTCGTGACGCTAGTACCCTGGAGGCTATGTTTCTAGCCTGCTTGAAACTCTTCTCGACTATATACAGGTGCTCCCCCCCGTCGACCAGCACGTGGTCGCCGATAAGCAGGCTCTCTACCCCGGCGATCCCGTAAACCTTGAGGGCCTCCCGGCCCTGGGAGTAGTCTAGCAGCATGGCCGGGGGCCGGGAGGAGTTGAATATCGCCACCTCCGCGATCCTACCCTCCTTCAGCTCCTGCCCCTGGAGGCCTAGCCTCTTCCTGGTCTCTAGGCTCCTCTCATACACGCTTTCCTCACCCGCCAGGTTGTAGGCTAGCCTCGACTCCAGGGCTAGGACAGACTCGTCGCCATACTCTATGACGCCTCCAGGGCACGTGGCGTCGCCTACCGTAGTGGCTACCGCAAGCCCGGGCGCATCCCTAGCCCCAGTGCAGGCTGGGTAGGCAGCGCCATAGATACCCCCGATGGTGTCCGCCAGCCTCTGGGGTAGCCCCGGGTCTGGGGTCTCTATGATTAGGCTTGTGACTCCAGCCATGTGGGCCTCATATACTGCTGGTAGCGAGACGGTTGCGAGTGCCTCTAGCCCCATGGCCTCGTAGTAGCGTAGCCTGGCCTTTAGGCTGGGTTTGAGGAGGCGTATGGGGTATGCCGGGGCATCTATGACCGCTGCGAGGCCTGGCACGACGACCCTGCCGGGGCCTCCTAGTATGAGGGCGGCGTATGTATAGTCCTCCGGTGCTGGGCCGCTGCCTATCTCAACGATCCTTCCCCCTTTGATGTACATGTAGCCGTCACGTACCACCTCGGCACCGGTGTGGATCAGGGACGCCCTTACAAGTATATCGAGCACCACCAGTACACCTCCATCCAAGGCCCCGGGTTACCGGGGGCTTATAATGCTCCAGAGCACTCGATGCCTGTATGGTATTATGCTTAGGCACAAATTGGAGGGTATATAATGTGGTCGATCCCGTAGTAGTATTAGAACGTTACTTATGAGGTGTAAAGACTAGTGGAGCAAGGCGAGAGGAAGCTAGCCTCGATACTCCTTATAGTGCTGATGCTGGCAAGCCTAGCCCCCGCCGGGGCCGGGATCATAGCCAAGGCTCAGCCCTCAGTAACTATACAGTTGAGCTATGTGAACACCACAGGCCAGTACCCTGCAACTGTGGCTGACGGGTGGGACACGCTAAACTTCACTCTGAATATTACGAACGAGGGAGCGGACCCGGCTTATGACGTGAACGTGAACAACACTATAAACGCCCTAGACCCGGCTCTATGGGCGGTAAACCTAACCAACGTAGTCGCGTACAATACTAGCAGCGCCACCACCCTGACAAACGGGACGGATATACTAATAGTGCCATACCCCAACCCCAGCCAGCCCTTGTGGGTGAATATAACCCTGCTAAAACCGATACCCCCGGGAGCCTCGATACTTGTGAACTACACTATAAACGTCAGCGAATACGTGATCACGGGCTCCACGTACTATAACGAGGCAAACCTGACCTCGTACAGTGCCACGTCTGGGGGAGCCAACCTAGTCACCACGCCTACATGGAGCAATGTAACCGTGACAGTACCACCACCGATAGTCGACTTTAAGATAGTCGACTCGAGCAGCATAGACATGACTGGCCTAGTTCTCAGCGGCGTCCCAGAGCCGCTAGTAGTAACTATCGGCGAGATAGTAACCTACGAGGTAAATATCACAGTCCCCGAGGGGATGACTATGAACATGACGGTGAGAGACTACCTGCCACTAGTATCCGGAGTGCTGGCGGCGGAATACCTAGGCAGCTCCAGCATCACGGTGAACGCCAGCCAGGTTACATCAAGCAATGTATCCCTGACACCCGGCGTCTGGACCTCGATAACTGGGACAAGGACAGGCGTGAACCTACTATACTTCGACCTGGGTAATGTGACTAACCTCAATAACAGCCCGGAGGCGGAGCAGATCTCGATAAGGCTTGATGTCGTAGTGCTCGACAACCCGGTCAACGTCGCGGGGACCAACTTATACAACACCGTGGGAATACTCTACACTAACGCCTCCAACCTACACGATATCTCCCCATGGGCGGTATCGCCAGCTGTGGTTGTCCACGAGCCGGATCTATCGATAGAGAAGACTGCCAACACGACTGTTATAACCAACACCGGCCCAACCGCCTCCATCCACGTTAACGTCACTAATAACCCCTCGCTATTCTCAAGCCCAGCCTATGATATGGTGATCGAGGACATAGTACCCGGTAACCTGACAGTCCTATCAGCGAGCGTAATCCACTCCGGGGCAGTGAACGTAGCCCTAACGGTGAGCGGCAACAATGTGACGGTAACAGCCGACAGGCTAGACCCGGGAGGCTACATCAACGTCACCATCACGGTAAGCGCGTTCGAGGAGACATACGTGAACGCTACCTTCAACAACACCGCAACAGTAAACGCTAGCAGCCTTCCAGGCCCTGACCCCGGCGAGAGGAACTATACAGCCTCCGACTGGGAGGCGATAACGTACATCGCGGGCTTTAGCATGACCAAGCAGGTTGACGACATCGTCC
>JALUDK010000326.1 GCA_027044005.1 Acidilobaceae archaeon
CCCCATAGAGCGGAAGCTGTCTAGTATAGCCTTCTGCCCCCTCAGGTACTCCCTAGTATACCTAACCGGCACCCTGCCCGGGTCCTCAGTGTCTACCCCCACAGGGTTCACCGTAGTCGGCACACTAAACCTGGCGCCCATCCTGGCAAGGTCCTCGATGAACCGCCTCCCCGCCTCCCCCACCGTGCTATAGGAGGCGCCGGAGACGTGGGCATGCTTTATGGGTATAAGCCTCTCGGCCCCAAGGGCCTCCCCCACCTTGACTATAACGCTCAGGGCAAGCCTCCTGGCCTCCCCCTCCTCTCCAGCCAGTATACGCTCCTCCTCCCTGGACAGGTACAACCCTACACCCCAATGGGGCATCACCTGGCGGCCAGGACCTATAAAGGAGTGCCATGACGAGGCGGCGATAGTCCCCAGCCTCATCCCACCCCGGCCACCGGCCGAGTCGGCTGGGTCGGCGCGCTCCAGGCTACAGGATACCCTGGGGAGGGTTATAACCGCCCCGCGGGGCTAAGTCATGAGGTCCAGCAGAGTCTCCACACTATACCTCCCAGGGTCCAGGGCGTAGTGGACCCTCTGGAACCCGCTCCTCAGCTCCGCAACCCTCCTCCTAACACTCGCCGGCTCCTCCCCCTTGATGAGGACCCTGGCCATGAGGCCCGCTATCTCCTCCATCTCCCCCCGGCCCATGCCCAGCCTCGTCACCTCCTGGACCCCAATCCTGATCCCACTCGGATCCTGCACTGCGGAGGGCGGGTCCCATGGGAGCAGGTTCTTATTCACAATAATCCCCGCCTCCTCCAGGAGCTTAGCAGCCTTAGCGCCCCCACCCTGGGGCCTTATATCGACGAGGACCTGGTGGCTCCTGGTATAGCCTAGGTGTTCCCCAACAACCCTGAAGCCCTCGGCAGCGAGGCTCTCCGCCAGGCTCCTAGCGTTGCCCACGATGGCCGAGGCGTAGTCCCTGCCATAGAGCATCATCTCCACTAGGGTCACGGCGGTAGCGGGTATACGGTGAAGGTGGTGGTTGCTCAGGAACCATGGGAAAATGGTCTTGGACACCCTCTTATACACGTCGCGGTCGTTGAAGAGGACCACCCCTCCCTGGGGCCCGGGGAAGGTCTTATGGGTGGACCCGGTCATCACGTCGGCCCCCCTCTTCAGGGGGTTAGGCCACGCCCCGCCGGCGATAAGGCCCAGGACGTGGGCGGCATCGTAGACCAGCTTGCCCCCCACGCTCTTGATCGCCGTGGAGAGCTCCTCCACGGGGTGGGGGAAGAG
Source organism: Acidilobaceae archaeon (assembly GCA_027044005.1). Lineage (GTDB taxonomy): Archaea > Thermoproteota > Thermoprotei_A > Sulfolobales > Acidilobaceae > S012-22. The sequence continues at coordinate 1,285 of JALUDK010000326.1, forward strand.
GTAAACGCTGCCGCCCAGCACTAGGAACCGGGGCCTCACCTCCTCGATAACCCTCACCGCCCCGTCTACATCAACATTCATACGCTCCTCATCGTAGGGGAGCTCCACCTGCACTATACCCAGAGCACCGAGGGTGCCAAACTTGGTGTGGCTAACATGAGCCCCAGCCTGCACCGGGGCTATAGCCGCCTTCTCCCCCGGCCCAGCTAGGACCCTGAAGACGGAGGCGTTGGCTATAGTCCCACTCACAGGCCTGACATCGGCATAGGGGGCCTCGAACACCTTGGAGAATAGCTCGTTAGTCATGGACTCTAGATGGTCTATGTAATAGGTGCCCTGGTAGTACCTCTTGAAGGGTTTGCCCTCAGCATACCTATGCATGAAATCGCTAACGTAGAGCTTGAGGGCCAACGGGCTCATCACATTCTCGCTGGCAATCAGGTTTATAGCCTCCCTGAACCGGAACCTGTTAGCCATGACAGTATACCTAACAACCTCCTCCACAACACCCTCTAGGCCGCTAGGAGTATCCACAGGAGGCACCCCAGGCAGGGGGAGGGGAGCGCGGCGAGGATAATATTATTACGCCCCCGCCCTGCCACCCCAGGCGAGTATTTAAATTATTCCGGCAGTAAGAGGGGGGTGACCGGATTAAAACCATCCGGCGCCAAACATAATACCCACTGGGGGATTCTAGTGGGATATTCGAGCGAGATCTCAATAGTAGTAAGCATGAACCAGTACTACGACGGCCCAGCACTATCCATAGCATTCAACGCAGCAGAGAGGCTAAGAAGGGAGTACGGCATACACGCATTCGTAGAGATAGAAAACACGACACTATCCAGCCCGCACGGGGGGCTAATAAGCTACTGGGCGGCGGCAATAATGGTAGAGGGCAGGATAGTCTACATAGACGAGGGAGACGCCCCAATGACGGGCGACGAGGTAGACACCATAATAGAGGCGATCCTAGGC
>JALUDK010000327.1:0-1262 GCA_027044005.1 Acidilobaceae archaeon
CCATGCTTTCAAGCCGGGTGACGTGTATAGCCTACTTGCCGGTGATCCAGTCTACCGAGGTGTCGATCCCGGGCGGGCGGCCTCCATGATTGAGGAGGCGTCTACCGTGGCTATTGTGCTCGACAACTCTGGGGAGGCGGTGCTTGACCTGTGGTCCGCTGGGAGGCTCATGGACCTGGGGCATAGGGTGTATGTGGTGGCTAGGGAGAGGCCCTACGAGGTGGATGTCACAGTTGAGGAGGCCACCATGCTAGCCGAGGCTCTGGGTGTAGACGTGGAGGTGTACCCAACCAGCGGAGCGTATCCGGTGTTCCACCCCAAGTCCCGCGACAGCCCAGGGTGGAGGAGGGTTGCCGATGCTGACCTGGTTGTTTCGAAGGGTATAGCCAACTTCGAGGCCGCTGTAGAGAATCCTGGGGGGCTTGAGGACAGGCTATTATTCCTCTTGAGGGCCAAGTGTATCCCCATCGCTTCATTCTTCCGCGTGGGGATAGGCACCCCCGTTATAGCTAGCCCCGGGCTAGCCTTGGAGGGCTAGCGTCTCCCTCCACCCTGCATCAGGCTGCACTAGGGTTAGGCCCCCGTCCTCTATGTAGACGTCTACAGGTCTATACACCGGTGTCCCCAGCTCATGTATCCTATCCACTCCCCCATACTGGGGCTTGGCTATGGATACCAGTAGGGCCTTGACCTCCACGCCGTGCCTGGTTAACGCGTTTATAACCGACTCTGCAGCCCCGCCAGTGGATACTGCGTCATCAACAATCACCACCCTGTCCCCGGGCTCCAGGCCGTAGATGTAGTGTGTCCCCTCCTTGTAGCCGGATTGGAAGGGCTCCACCCAGCCTGGGGCGGGGAAGGGGCGCTCCCTCACCACTGCCAATGGCTTCCCCAGCCTCTCTGCTACAAGGGTTGCTATTGGCAGGCCCAGCGCCTCCACGGTCACAACCTTATCGATACCCCCAGCCTTTTCGGAGAGGTAGTCTGCTATGAGGTTCATTGTGGCCGGCCTAGGTGGGGGTATGTTGTCGGTTATGGGGTTAACTATGTAGAGGTACTCCTTGAGCCCCCGTTTCCCCGGTCTCCTGGCTATCCTGGCCCTCCTGAACTCCTCTACTATGTGCCTCCACAGCTCTCTGAGCAGGTTGTCGTGTAGCCTGTTGTGGAAGCATGTGTACTCCCCGGTGTGGCATGTGGGGCCTGATGGTATCACATAGTATAGTAGGGTGTCGGAGTCGCAGTCGTACTCCACCCTTAGGACC
>JALUDK010000327.1:1272-2261 GCA_027044005.1 Acidilobaceae archaeon
GTCTCCCCCTTCATCCACAGCCTCCTCCTGCTCCTTGAGTAGAAGTGCGCGTACCCTGTCTCGACCGTCTTCTCAACTGCAATCCTGTTGGCGTAGCCTAGCATTAGGACCTTCCTTGTCACTGCGTCTAGAACCACCACGGGGAGGAGGCCCCCGCCCTTGTTGAAGTCTAGGCTGTCGAGCCCCCTGGGGAGGGTGATCCTCAACCCCTGCCACCCGCTATCTCTACAAGGTTTGCCAGCACCCTGAGGCCCTCCCTGCCGCTCCTCTCGGGGTGGAACTGTGTCCCGTATACCGGGTGCTTCTCAACGACTGCCACATACTCTACTCCCCCCGTCTCCGAGTAGGCCTTAACCCATTGCGGGCTGGTGTCTGTTGAGGCGTAGCTGTGCACATAGTACGCGTAGAAGCCGTCCGGCAGGCCCTCCAGGAGCCTTGAGTCCCTTATCTTGTATACCCTGCTCCACCCTATGTGGGGTAGGGGCTTCACCGGGAGCCTATCCACTACCCTCTCCAGGAGGCCTAGCCCCCTGGTGTAGCCGTACTCCGTGCTCGCCTCATACATTAACTGGAGGCCCAGGCATATGCCGAAGACTATTGTGCCCCCCTCTATCATCCTATTCAGGGTACTCCTATACTTCTCCAGCCTCTTCATCGCGGCCGGCATGCTCCCCACGCCAGGCAGTATAAGGAGGTCCACGCCATCGCCGGGTAGCTCCTCCATGATCCTGGCTTTGGCCCCAACCTTCTCAAGGCCAGCCTTTATACTGTAGACGTTGCCCACCCCATACTTTAGTATGACAGCCTCCACAGTCACTTCATCCTCCCCCGTGCCACCCTCTCAATATCCTCGGGCGTGACTCCGCTAACGGCGAGGAGCACCACGAGGTGGTATAGAAGGTCGACAGCCTCCTCCACCATCCTATCCCTATCACCCCTAACAGCCTCCACCACGAGCTCCACAGCCTCCTCCCCAACCTTCCGGGCCA
>JALUDK010000328.1 GCA_027044005.1 Acidilobaceae archaeon
GGTGGGGCACCTTGTATCAATAGCGGTATTGGCACCCTATAGGGGCATGGGTATAGGGAAGGCGCTCCTCTCTGAGACCATACGTGTTATGAAGGATGTATACGATGTTGACGCAATATACCTGGAAGTCAGGGTCTCTAATGAGCCCGCCATAAGGCTTTACGAGAAGTTCGGGTTTAGGAAGGTAACAGTAAAGAAGGGCTACTACAGGGACGGGGAGGACGCCTACATAATGGTGAAGACCCTTAAACCGGTCACCACGTAACGCCCAGCTTAGCCTTGTACTCCTTGTATAGCTGCTCTACGGAGTCGACCCACTTAGGCAGCTGCTCAGGATCCTCAGGGTACTCCTCGTAGAGCCTCTTAACCCGCTTCATGTAATCAGCTACGAGGCGTAGCCTTAGTAGCATGCTGGGCCTGCCAAGCATCTTGACTAGTATCTGCGCCTTATCCAGGGCGCTCAGGTTGGCCTTCAGCTCCCCGGTAACGCTGGTCTCGTAGGCCTCTTGGGCCCCCATTAGGCCGATCTTCATGCCCCACTCGATCTCGTCGTTCGTTAGTTCCTGTAGGAATATCCTGAATATGTCTAGTCCTGCCTGCTTGGCTCCTAGCCCCCTCATGTACTTGATGTTGATTCCCCAGAGGCCCCTCCTGGTAAAGTCTCCGGTCTCATGCGCCTCTAGTATGGCCTCGGCGGCGTACTTTGCAGCTGTCATAGCGTAGCCCATGCCCCCTCCGTGGATGGGGTTGACTGTGTACCCATTGTCCCCTATCCCCAGGAAGTTGTCCCATGCCAGGGTGTTGGCTGGCCTCCTTGTTGGGACCAGGGCTCCTGCGTCGGATAGCACCCTTACCTCGCTACCCACGTCAGGCCTCTTCATTAGCTTCTCCCTATAAATCACGGCCGGGTGGGGGTAGCCTCGCCCTCCCTGCACGCCAAGGCCTATGTTTGCTATATGCCTCCCCTTAGGGAAGAGCCACCAGTAGCCGCCGGGTGCGATCTCCTCGTTTAGGTATATCCGTATGTACTCTGGGTCTTCTATATCATAGTCTAGCTCAACGATCCTCCTGTAGGCGATAGAGGCGTCAGTCTTCTTCAGGGGCTCGTAGACCGGCCAAGACTCTGGTAGCTTCCTCCTGACACTCCCGCCACTACCGGTTGCATCAACCACGATGTTAGCCCTGAATATTATCGTCTCTCCATTAGGGCCTGTTGCCTTAACTCCGGCTAGCTTTCCATTCTCCATGACGACTGCTCCCATACGAGTCCTAAGATATATGTCTACCCCGCTGTCCATAGCGGCCTTAACCAGCGACCTGCCATACTTGTTTCTGTCAATCATATAGCCCTCTCCGCGCACCCGTACCCTTATCTCCTCGCTGGGGCTATAGAGGTCTATGCCCTCGACCTTCTGCATCAGGCTGTCCCCACTAGGCTCCGGAAGCCCGGTCTCATGGAAGTGGTGAGCCCCTATGGCGTCGCCACACGGCTTGCCCCAGATTCTATCCCAGTCTACCCAGTCTATTCCCGCAACCTTCAGCCCGCTCTTCCTTAGGAAGTATGATAGGGACGAGCCAGCAGGGCCTTGGCCCACTATAACGACATCATACTTTAACTCTCTTGCCAAGCCCTACACCTGCATTAACCACTTGCCATACGATCCTTATTAACCTGTCAGTATTAATAATGCACGTATAGAGGGCCCACTCCAATCTCATCATAATAGTGAACCATATTAATATAACCTCGGCTCCTCTAATATACAGTATATTATTGGGTGGAAGCAGTGTCGTGGTTCAGACGAAGGAGGAGTATATTCGATGTGTTCGACGAGATCATGAGGGAGTTCGAGGAGGAGATCAGGGAGATCGAGGAAGAGTTCATGAGGTTCGTACGCGAGGGTAGGGCAGAGGTTAGAGGCCCCTACTACTACGGGGTAAGGGTGACGATCGGCCCCGATGGAGTCCCACGGGTCGAGGAGTTCGGCAACATAAGGAGGAAGGCAGGGAGGCCAGTGATCACGGAGGAGATAGAGCCAATGGTAGACGTGCTAGACTACGATAACGAGGTGCTAGTAGTAGCAGAGCTCCCTGGAGTGGATAAAGACAAGATAAAGGTAAAGGTAAAGGGTAACAAGCTGATAATAAAAGCTGAGAACAAGAAGAAGTACTACAAGGAGGTAGAGCTGCCAGCAAAGGTAAAGCCGGAGACCGCCAAGGCCTCATATAAGAACGGCGTGCTAGAGGTAAGAATACAGAAGGAGAAGACAAAGGAAGAGGAGGACGGGGTAGAGGTAAAAGTAGAGTAGGCCCCAGGATCCCCTAGAGAAAACCTGAAAAACCCCATGGGTAATCAAATCCCCCCGGGTGCCGCCGTAGCTCAGCCTTGGCAGAGCGCCGGACTCATACGGCCCTAAGCCAAGGCCGAGGTCGCCCCTGGCGGGGGCCTGGGAGATCCGGAGGTCCCGGGTTCAAATCCCGGCGGCGGCACCACTAGTCTCCCTGGCCCCCGACAAACCTCTCCGCCCACCTGGCTAACTCCCTAAACGCTTTCCCCCTATGTGATACTCTATTCTTCTCCTCCAGACTCATCTCGGCATAGGTCCTACCATAGCCGTCCGGCATGAAGATGGGGTCATAGCCGAAGCCGCCAGACCCCCGTATCTCCCTAATTATAACCCCGCAGGTAACCCCATTGAAGACCTGCTCGTAGCCAGTAGTCACAAGGGCTAGGCTAGTCTTGAAGCATGCCCTCCTATCACTGGCCTCCTCCAGTAGCCTGAGCACTCCCTCTAGGCCTATAGTTCTGTAAACATACTCTGCATAGGGCCCGGGGAAGCCTCCTAAGCTTTTTATGAAGAGTCCGGTGTCATCCACGACCACGGGGAGCCCTGTTTCCATGTGTATCCTCCTGGCAGCGTGGAGGGCGATCACCTCGGTATCATCGGCCTGAAGCTCCTCCTTATCAGCCTCGAGCATCCTGAGATCTATGGGAGCCCCCTCGAGGATCCTGGAGGCCTCCATGAACTTATTCCTATTCCTCGTTGCCAGGTACAGGGTTAGCCTGCCCATACGGTCCTCCTCCTCTCCTCCACATACCTCCCTCTTAGCCTTATCTCCTCGGCCCTCTCGATTACCCTCTCCCCAAGACCGGGCGCGGCCTCCAGGTAGCCATCGAGGAAGTGCTCTAGGATGTCCCTAGCCTGCACTGCATGGGTGCTCTCGACAGACCTCCTGAAGAGGTGTATATCGACGGCTAGGTCCTCTACCGAGGTAGCCTTATCCGCGAGGCCGAAGTCTATCAGGTAGACCCTTTCCCCTGACACTATATAGTTGCTCGTCGTAGGATCCCCGTGGGCTATCCACCCATCGTGGAGCCTCCCAAGCACCTCTCCCGCCATCCGGAGATCCTCTGCCCGGTAGCTGCCCTCCCTTATAGCGTCTCTAAGTACCTTGCCCCGGATCCGCTCCATAATTATGAGGCCTATACTCGGGAAGACGCCGAGTAGGAGGGGCACCCTAGCCCCGAGGCTATGCGCCTTAGCCAGTAGCTTAGCCTCCCTCCGGGTCCTACTCATCCTGAGTACATAGTCTAGGCGTGGGTGCATGTAGGCCTTAGGGATCCTTAGCTTAAACACCGCGTCGATACCCATCCAGGCGCCTACACGGATCTCCGACTCTGCCCCCCGGCTGGCCAGGGGGAGGCTCCTCACCCACTCGACAAGTCCTTCAGGGTTTCTGGATACCATGGCACGTCCACCCGGTCTACCCTCCACCTCTGCCTGATAACAGCCTCCTCCACCCCTATAGTGATCCCGTGGGCTAGAGCCAGGGCTCCTGTGAGGGCGATCATCACGCCGTTATCCCCGGCAAGCCTAGGCGGGACCGTTCCATGCCTGGCGCCGCGGCTCTCAGCCATCAATGCCACCTTGGATGCAAGTACCTTGTTAGCGGCTACACCCCCAGTTAGGACCACGCTGTCCCTCCCTGTGTGCGCCATACACCTTTCACCCACCTCGACTATGCTTGAGAAGGCTACCTCCCTTAGCGTATAACACACGTCGCTAAGCCTAGCCCCGCTCCTAGCCATGCGGAGCGCCGCTGTCAGGAGGCCGGAGTACGACACGTCCTGGCCCTTTACAACGTATGGGAGGCCGTCAATGTAATCCCCGCCCTCGGCGCACTTGTCCACAGCATGCTTCCCACCGGAGACGTATGGAGGGGCTATACCCACCTCCCTGGCGAACGTGTCAAGCAGGTTGCCCAGAGCTATATCTAGGGTCTCCCCAAACACTCTATACCTACCCTCGCTATAGGATAGTATACTAGTATTCCCGCCCGCCACATACACGGCTACAGGGTCACGTAGGCCCGTAACGAACCTTGCCACCTCAATATGCGCGACCGCATGATTAACAGGAACCAGGGGCTTGCGATACCTGGAGGCGAGGGCCCGGGCTACTGTAGCGCCCACCCTGAGGGCAGGGCCCATACCAGGGCCCAGGGCCACGGCAATACCATCAACATCCCTAACCGTCAGTCCTGCCTGGGCTAGGGCCTCCTCTAGGACCTCCCCCGCTACGCTGGAGAAGAACGCAGCCACCTCCCTGGGGAGTATGCCCCCGCTCTTGGGCTTATACTGTCTCCTAGCGTCGGCTAGTATGTAGGGCTCCCTGGAGGATACTATGCCCACTCCGAAGGTGTGGGCCGTCGATTCTATACCGAGGACTATTAGATCCCCACCGTTACCGCTTCTTCTGCGAGACGAACTCTGTGTAGCCGCACTTACCACAGTGCCACCTCTCCACGGGCTTCATGTGGTGGGCCATTATACTCCCGCACCTGGGGCACTTCTTGTTCTTCAGCTTTATGGTCCACGAGTTAAAGTCGACCTCGTAGACCATCCTTATGTATGCCTTCACCTTCTTCCCCATCCCTACTCAGCCTCCTCGAACGGGTTTATACCGCCATTCCTCTCTATTATATACTCCGGCTCGAAAGCCTTAACCCTCTCAACGCTATCATAAATGTTGATCCTGGCAGTGCTCCTGCCGAGCCCATACTCCGTGGTTATACTCTTCACATAAACCCTGGTGATATCGGCGCCATACACCTCTGCAATCTTCATCCTAAGGCTTATCCTCATTGGAGTCGGCTTCAGGGCGTGGTTGATGACTAGTGTAAGCTCCCTCCTGCCAACTAGGGGATTGTAGAAGTCCCTTACAACCTCAGCTATAGACCCGTCCTCCAGCTCGAACCTCTTGACCTGGCCCTGCATCGACATCTAAGCCTAGCACCCCCACTCAGAGTCAAGCCGAGCCCGGAAGGCTATAAAAACAATGCCCGTACACGTAAGCACCGGGTTAGCCAGGGCAGTGCGGGAATCCTAGGTGGTCTAGATGGCTAGGGTAGTCATAGTAGGCGGTGGAGCGGCAGGGATGGCTGTCGCATCTAGGGCCAAGAGGGTGAATCCTAAGCTAGACGTGGTGGTGCTGGAGCGGAGCAAGTGGGTAAGCTTCGCCTTCTGCGGGATCCCATACTATGTAGGGTGTGTCGTGAAGAGGTTCAACCAGCTACTCCATTACCCTCTAAGCGAGTTCACGGAGAAGAGGGGGATAGATGTTAGGCTAGAGTCCAGCGTGGCCAGTATAGACTATAGTGGAAGGACCCTAACCTACAAGGACCTCAGGTCTGGTAGAGAAGAGGAGATAGAGTGGGACTACCTAGTACTAGCAACCGGGGCTAGGTCTAAGGCGCCAAAGATATGGCCAGAGCTAGATGAGGCTGAGAACGCATTCTACATACAACACCTGCACACAGCAGAGGAGATCAGGAGGTACGCCCTATCACTACCCCAAGGCTCAAAAGCGGTTATAGTAGGAGCCGGATACGTTGGCCTAGAGATGGCTGAGAACCTCAGGGAGCTAGGGCTCAAGGTGACAGTAGTCGAGGCGCTAGGACAGGTAGCCCCCCGCACCCTAGACCAGGACTATGCGGAGATACTGGAGGAAGAGCTAAGGACCAACGGGGTCGAGGTTCTAACCGGAGCGCCAGTTAAGGGGTTTAAGGTCGAGAATGGCAAGGCCAAGGCGGTCGAGACCGAGAAGGGCAGCGTAGAGGGTGACCTATTCATAGTTGGAGTCGGTATAGAGCCAAACACAGAGCTTGCAAGAAGTATAGGGGCAAGGATAGGAGAGACGGGGGCCATATGGGTAGACGATAGGCTGAGGACCAGTCTAGATGGTGTATACGCTGTCGGAGACGCTGTGGAGAGCGTCGATATAGTAACCGGCAGGAGGGTATGGAGGCCCTTCGCACAGGTCGCCAACAAGATGGGTTACATAGCCGGAACCGTCATAGGGGGAAGGGACGCAGTCTTCAAGGGTAGTGTAGGGACAAGCACATTCAAGGCATTCAACATGGTAGTCGCTAGGACAGGACTAGCCAGGGAGGAGGCTGAGAAGCTCGGCTACAACGTTGTCGAGGCCAGCCTAACAGGGAGGACGAAGGCAGGCTACATACCCGGAGGAGAGAAGATCCACCTAAAGGTGCTAGCCGACGCGGATACAGGCAGGCTACTGGGAGCCCAATCCATAGGCAGGTCAGAGACGGTCCTGTGGAGGATCAACGTGATCGCCTCACTGCTGACAGTCAAAGCAACCGTATGGGACCTATTCCACGCGGACATAGGCTACGCCCCGCCACTAGCCCCAGTATGGGACTCCCTAGTAGTTGCAGCCAGACTACTAATGAGGAAGCTGGGAGAGGTGCCCAAGAGCTAGGCCACAAGTGCGAACTCCACAACATCGCCATCACTAAGACCAAGCCTCTTTCTAAGATACACCTGTGCAAGAAACTCGGCGACGTCATCCCTGTAAAAGGTTATATCAGGCCTCACAATCCAAGACTCAACCCCCATCAGGAACGCCCTATAAGCCATCACACCGCCAAGCCTAGCTCCAGGGATCCTAGGAGGCTCGATCCTAACAGGCTCCAGCTTCTCTAGGCACGACACATACTTGTCCACGAGGCCCTCATCGATCCTAACATTAAGAGTCCCAGGGTAGGGAGTGAAGCCTAGAGCCTTCCTGATATTCCTAGCATAGATACTAACATAGAAGCTACCCTCCCCCCTACCACTAAAAACAGTGCCCCTAAACACCCTGCCACACGCGCCACTAGACTCCACAATTCTCCCCACACCTATCCTAGAGTTACATCTAAAATACTCTTAACCCGCCAACCCAGGGCCCGGTGCATGATATGGCGTGGAGGCATATGGCTAGAGCACTACCACTACTCCTACTAATACTGGCGCCCCTAATACACCCGGTGACCGTGCACTCACAGCCACAGAACCCACCGCTGGACTGGAGCCTATACAATAACACGCTGGTAGTCAACACCGACAACTATAATCTACAGCTAGACGGCGAGGCAGGAGGCATAGTCAAGCTGGCACTGAAACTAGGCCAGATACAGTATGACCTCCTAAAGAATGGCGAGGTAATACCAATACCAATGATAGACATCATCAGGGAAGGAAACCAGCCAGAGCCCATATACAAGGCAATAGAGAACACCACCTACGAGCTAACAACGCCGGGAAGCCTCTCACTCCAGCCCTGGACAATAGATGTAGTATACAACGACTCGATGAAGCTAGTTGCACGCCTAACACCCAGCGAAGAAGCCCTGCGCGACATACAACCCCTACAAGCCTACGCCGAGATAACATTCTACTCTTGGACTCCAATCATAGACTACAAACTAATCATACAAAACAACGGCACCAGCCCGGAGACACTAACAGGGCGCAGCGGAGGGGCCACGATAGGGATCCTAGTAAACGATAACACAACCTCGTGGAGATACCTAGTAAACCGCGGGGGGACAGTAGAGGAGGTAGTAGAGCTAAACGCAGAATGGGGTAATATAACTAGCGTTGCGCTCATAAAGAAGATACAGGATAGGCTAGCCTTCATGGTCTCGATACAGCCACTAGAGAAACCAGAGAGAGTAAAGGGGCTTCAGGGAGTCGAGAGCGGTAACTACACCAGCGACACCACCTTCACCATACTCCTAGACATGGGACAGATCACACTACAACCCGGGGGGCAGGCTACGCTAGAGTACAGGAT